>DAHWBL010000397.1 GCA_027323595.1 Acetobacteraceae bacterium
GCTGGACCAGAACATCCTGCCCGGCGCGGACGCGATGAACGTGAGCCTGGGCGGCTTCACCACCGCGGTGCTCGGCAGCGCGCTCAACACCGTGACCTACACCAACGTCGTGCTCAGCGTGCCAGGCACCGCCATCACCGCCGGCACCAGCACGCTCAGCTTCCAGGGCCTGCTCGACCCGACCGGCGGCACCCTGCCGTTCAATCTCGACGACATCACCCTCACCGCCAACGCCGGACCCAACATCCCCGAACCCGCCAGCCTCGCCCTGCTCGCCGGCGCGCTGGCGATCCTGGCCGGAACCCGCCGCCGCCGATAAGCTGATCGCCGCCGCCCCCTGGCGGACATCGCCGAACGCGGGCACCATCGCGCCATGCCCAGCGCGCCGCTTTCCCCCTTCGCCGGCATGGCCATCGGCACCTGGCTGGCACGCCACGCGCGGCGCCACGCCACCCGCCCCCTGCTGGTCTGGGCCCCGCCGGACGGCACCATCACACGCTGGACCTACGCGAGCTTCGTGGACGACGTGGCCGCCATCGGCGCCGCCCTGGCCGCGCGCGGGGTCCGCCGCGGCGACCGCGTGCTGGTGCATCTGGAAAACTGCCCGCAAAGCCTGCTCGCCCGCTTCGCCTGCGCGTGGATCGGCGCGGTGTGCGTCGGCACCAACGCCATGGCGGTCGGCCCCGAACTGGCGCATTTCGCCGCCGCGACCGGCGCGGTCGGCGCGATCACCCACCCGAAATTCGCCGCCATGCTGGCCGCGCACTGCCCCGGCCTGGCCTGGCTGGTGGTGACCGACGACGATGCGGGCGTGCAGGCCGAGGCGCGCACGCTGCCCGAGGCCGCCGACCGCTTCAGCAGCTTTCGCCGCCCCCCCGTCGCCCCGCTCGCCGCCGATCCCGCCGACGCCGCCTCGATCATGTTCACCACCGGCACCACCTCGCGGCCCAAGGCGGTGGTCTGGAGCCACGCCAACGTGCTGTGGGGCGCGCGGCTGAACGCCATGCAGCAGGGGCTGCGGCCCGACGACACCGCGCTGCTGTTCCTGCCGCTGTTCCACGTCGTCGGCCTGTCCTGGTGCTTCAACGCCATGCTGTGGGCGGGCGGCGCCACCGTGCTGCAACCGCGATTCTCCGCCGGCGGTTTCTGGCCCGCCGCCGCGCGCCATGGCGCCACCATCGGCTCGCACGTGCTGGCCACGCTGCGCATCATGCAACAGCAGCCGGTGCCGCCGCATCGCTTCCGCCGCTGGATCTACGCCCGCCACGACCCCGCGCAGGAGGCGCATTTCGGCGTCGAACTGGTGAGCGGCTGGGGCATGACCGAGGTGCTGACACAGGCGATCGTGTGCGAGCCCGGCGCCGACGCGCCCGCCGGCGTGATCGGCCGCCCCTCGGTGGGATACGCGGTGCGCATCGTCGATGAGGGTGGCCGCGCGGTGCCGCCGGGCGGCAGCGGCGCCCTGCTGCTCGGCGGCGTGCGTGGCCTCAGCCTGTTCAAGGAATATGACGCCGATCCGGCCGCCAACGACGAAGCCTTCGACGAGCACGGCTATTTCCGCACCGGCGACCGCGTCATCCTGCGCGAGGATGGCTGGATCGCCTTTGGCGACCGCATCAAGGATGTCATCAAGGTCGGCGGCGAGGGCGTCTCGGCCGCCGAGATCGAATCCGTGCTCGCCCGCGCCGGCTTCGTCGGCGAGGTCGCGGTGGTGGCGCGCCCCGACGACATCTATGGCGAGGTGCCGGTGGCGTTCGTGGTGCTCGCCGCCGCCCCGCCCGACATCGAGGCCTGCCGCGCGCACCTGATCGCCGAGTGCGCGGCCCACCTGTCGGCCTTCAAGCAGCCGCGCCACATCGACTTCATCGCCGAGCTTCCCCGCGTGGGCTTCGGCAAGATCTCGAAGGTCAGGCTGCGCGAGATGGCGCGCGACCGCGCACACGCCGCGCCACCCGCGCGCTCACCCTGAGCCAGGCGCGAACGACCCGGTCCGGAGCCAGTGTTCGAGCATCCACAGATGATCATTGCCCCAGAACAGCTCGCCATCGGCGATGAAGCTCGGCACGCCGAACACCCCCAGTGACACCGCCTGCTCGACCGATCGGCGCAACCCCTCGCGCGCGCCGTCATCGTCCAGATGCGCGCGCACGGCCGCGCCGTCCGCGCCGACCTGCCGCGCGCAGTCGACCACCGCCTCGATGCCGCCGATGTCGATCCCGCGCGTCCACAGCCGGGCGAACACCTCCTGGGCAAAAGGCTTGGCCCGATCAGGCGCGTTGTCCACCAGCCACAGATAGGCGCGGCTCGCCATCACCGGGTTGACGGTGCCCAGCCCGTGCGGCCGCACCGCCACCTCGAACCATTGCGCGAGCCGTTCGAGGTCGCGCGCCAGATAGGGCCCCTTGAGCGGAATCTCGCGCAACGGCCGCATGCCCATGATCTTGAGAATGGTGACGCCGATCAGCACCGGCCGCCACTCCACCGCCCGCCCCAGCCGCGCCCCCAGCCGCTCGATCGCCACCGACCCGACATAGGCAAAAGGCGAGATGAAATCGAAATAAAACACGATCGGCCCAAGCGATCCCAGGCGTTCCTGCGGTCCTTGGCGCTGCGGTCCGGTCATGGCCATCTCAGCGCGCTGTGAGCTTCACGCTGCCCGGCGCGCCCGCGCCATCGCCCACCAGCAGCCGGCGCGGCACCAGCAGCATCACCGCCGCGCCAGCCAGCAGCAGGCAGCCCACGAAAATCATCGGCGCGGAAAATCCGCCGGTGCGATCACGCAAAAACCCGATGATCAGCGGGCTGAGCGCGGTGCCGCACATGCCGATCGTGTTCATGAAGGCAATCCCCACCGCATGCGCCTGGCGCGGCAGCACCGCCGAGGGCATGGCGAAGAACAACGACCAGACCGCGGTGGAAAACACCCCGCCGACGGTCAGCCCCAGCATCTGCAACGGCGCCGATGCAACCATGCCAGACCCGATCCAGCCGCCCGCGCCGATCACCATCGGGATGATGCTGTGCCAGTAGCGCTCGCGCGCCTTGTCGGACCGCGCGGACCACAGCGGCAGCACGCACGCGGTCGCCAGCGGCGGAATTGCCGAGATCAGTCCGGTCATCCAGTACGGCGTGCCCGGCGCGGTCATGCCCCGCACGATCTGCGGCAACCAGTAGGCGGCAGCGCTGTAGTTGGCGAGCAGCGTCATGTAGGCAAACGAAATCAGCAGCATGTTGCGCGACACGCACATGCGCCAGACCGGGCCGGTCAGCCCGCCCACCGCCTCGCGCGCCTCGGCGTCGGCCCGCACCGCCGCGACCACCCGCGCGCGCTCGCCCGGCGCGAGCCAGGCCGAGTCCGCCGGACGGTCGGTGAGATAGAAATACACCACCACGCCAAGAATGATGGCCGGAACACCTTCGAGCAGAAACAGCCAGCGCCAGCCGGCCACCCCGAACGTGCCATCCAGGCCCAGTATGAGCCCCGAGATGATCGACCCGCCGGCCACCGCGATCGGCTGGGCGATCATGAAATTCGCCTGCGCCCGGGCGCGATGAAACTGCGGATACCAGTAGGTCAGATACAGCACCACCCCCGGCACGAACCCCGCCTCGGCCACCCCCACCGCCATCCGCAGCACGATCAGCCCGCTGGCCCCGGTGGCGAACGCACAGGCCGCCGCGGCCAGCCCCCATGTCACCATGATGCGGGTGATCCACACCCGCGCGCCGAAACGCTCCAGCGCCAGGTTGCTCGGAATTTCGCACACCACATAGGCGAGCGAGAACGCGGAGATGGCAAATCCGAACGTGGTCGCGTTCAGCGCGAGCGCCTTGTTCATCGTCAGCGCGGCGAAGCCGATGTTCGTGCGATCGAGAAAATTCACCGCCAGCAGCAGAAACAAAAACCAGTTCAGCCGGCGCGACACCTTGCGAAAAACCGCGTCGTCGGCCGCCTCATCGCGATGCCCCATCGCTTCCCCCGTTCGCTGCCCCATCGGTGTTGATCCCGCTTGCCGCCCGCCGGTGTCGCGCCGATCCGAAAATGCGCGAATTCCCCCCATGGCACCCTTCGCGCCCCGCCGGCAAGGACGGATTTGACAGCCGCCGATCCGCCATGGTGCAGTTCGCCCGCCGTTGCATGCCTCGTCGCGCCGCACACCACCATGAAATCGGGCCCGCGCCATGACCGAGTTGACCGTGAACGGAACCCGCCATCGCTTCGACGGCGATCCGCTGACCCCGCTGCTATGGTACCTCAGGGATGAGCTCGCCCTGTCGGGAACCCGCTTTGGCTGCGGTGCCGGACTGTGCGGGTGCTGCACCGTGCACATCGATGGCGCCGCCGCGCGCGCCTGCTCCGTCGCCGTCGGCGACATCGACGGCAAGGTGGTGACCACCATCGAGGGCCTGGGCGGCACCGTCCTGCATCCTCTCCAGAAAGCCTGGATACAGCTCGATGTTCCGCAATGCGGCTATTGCCAGTCCGGGCAGATCATGCAGGCGGCGGCACTGCTCGCCGGCAATCCCGCGCCGACCGACCCCGACATCGACGACGCGATGTCGGGCAACATCTGCCGCTGCGGAACCTATCCGCGCATCCGCGCCGCCATCAAGGCCGTGGCATCGGGCTCGCACGCCGGTCTCGCCCCCCCGCCAGGCGGACAGCTCGCCGCCACCGCCAAGCCGGTCCCATGAGCACCCAACCCCAAACCCTCGGCCGCCGTGGCTTCGCGTTCGGCATCAGCGCGCTCGCCGGCCTGGTCGCCGCCCTGCCACCCATGCCATCGCAGGCCGCGGGCTCCACCCCCTCGCCAAACGAATCGAAACAGCAACATCCCGAAGTGACCGTATGGGTGGTGATCGAGCCTGATGACACCACCATCATCCGTGTCGCGCGCTCGGAGATGGGGCAGGGCAGCATGACCGCGCTGCCGATGCTCGTCGCCGAGGAGCTCGAATGCGACTGGGCCCTGGTGCGCGCCGAGTATGTGCTCGCCTCGGACAATCTGGCGCGCGGCCGCCCGTGGGGCGACATGGTCACCGCCGCCAGCCTCGCCATCCGCGCCTCGCATGCCTATCTGCGCAAGGCCGGCGCGCAGGCCCGCACGATGCTGATCGACGAGGCCGCCGCGCGCTGGGGGGTTGGCGCGGATGCGTGTGTGGCGAAAAACTCTGTCGTCACCCACATCCCGACCGGGCGCACCCTGCGCTACGGCGCGCTCGCCCAGGCCGCGTCCGCCCGCGCGATCCCGCCGAACGTGCCGCTCAAGCGGCCACAGGACTGGCAGGTGATCGGCCGTCCGCTCGCGCGCCTCGACACGGTGGAAAAAGTGACCGCCCGGCCGATCTATGCCAGCGATGTGCGCCTGCCCGGCATGCTCCATGCCGCCGTCGCCGCCTGTCCCGCGCGCGGCGGCAGGATCGGGCATTTCGACGCCCAACAGGTGCTGGCCATGCCCGGCGTGCGCCAGGTGGTCGCGGTGGACAACAACGCCGTCGCCGTGGTCGCCGCATCCTGGTGGCAGGCCAAAAAGGCGCTCGACGCGCTCAGCATCGTCTGGGACGAAAGCTCGGCGGACGGAAGTGCCGGGCTGGAGCTTTCCACCGAGCCGCTGGCGCGGATGTTTCGCGCCGGGCTCGATGCGAGCGACGTCGCCATCGGTCGCCGGCGCGGCGACATCGACGCCGCCCTCGCCACCGCGGCGACGCTGGTGCAGGCCGACTACGAGGCCCCCTATCTCGCCCACGCGACGATGGAGCCACAGACCTGCACCGCCCACGTCACCGCGCAGGGCGCGCAGGTGTGGGCACCCACCCAGAACGGCGAGGGCACGCTGCTGGTGGTCGCCCAGACGCTCGGCATCGACCCTTCGCGCGTGGTGGTGCACAAGCATCATCTGGGCGGCGGCTTTGGCCGTCGCGGCCTCGCACAGGACTGGGCCCGCCAGGCGGTGCTGATCGCGCGCGAGGTCGATGCGCCCGTCAAGATGATCTGGTCGCGCGAGGAGGATGTGCGCCACGATCTCTACCGCCCGTTCTGCGTCGCGCGCCACACCGCTGGCTTCGACCGCGCCGGCCGGCTGATCGGCTGGAAAACCCGCCTGTGCGGCTCATCGATTTCCGACGCGCTGGCGCGCGACCGCCTGAAGAACGGCGAAGACCACGAAATGATGAGCGGCTTTCTCGAAGAGGACATGGTCTATGACGTGCCCAACATCGAGGTCGGCTACGTCATGCGCAACACCGCGGTGCCGGTCTGCTTCTGGCGCGGCGTCAACCACACCCAGAACGGATATTTCCGCGAGGCCTTCGTCGACGAGATGGCGCGCGCCCGCGGGCAGGACCCCTATTTGTTTCGCCGCGACCTGCTCGCCCACAGCCCCCGCTCGCTCGCCGTGCTCGACGAGGTCGCCCGCCGCGCGAATTGGGGGCGCCAGCACGCCGGTGTGCACCAGGGCATCGCGATCGTGGAGAGCTACGAATCGGTCTGCGCGCACGTGATCGATCTGTCGATCGACGCCGCCGGGCAGCCCACGGTCCATCGCGTCGTCTGCGCCATCGATTCGGGCTACGTCGTCAACCCCGCCATCGTCACCGCGCAGATGCAGGGCGCGGTCGCGTTCGGCCTCGGCGCCGCGCTGGACGGCGAGATCACGCTGCACAAAGGGCGTGTGCAGCAAAGCAATTTTCATGACTATCCGGTGCTGCGCATGAACCAGATGCCGCCGGTCGAGACCTATCTGGTGCCCAGTGCCGATCGCTACAGCGCCAAATGGGGCGGCATCGGCGAGCCTGGCGTGCCGCCGATCGCCCCGGCACTCGCCAACGCGGTGTTCGCGGCGACCGGCCGGCCGGTCCGCTCACTGCCGCTCAGCAGGCACCCGCTCGCTCCGACCTGAATCCACCTTACGCCAGCAGGCAATTCCTGTTGATCTGACTGATCTTCGAGGTTCCAGCGGCGGACATGGTCATCACCAGCTCGGCGGCGATGCGCGCATGCACCGCCTGCACGCCCATCCAGCCACCCAGCGCCAGACCATACAGAACCGGCCGCCCCAGCGCGATCACGCTCGCCCCCAGCGCCAGAGCCTTGAACACATCCTGCCCGCGCCGCACGCCGCTGTCGAACACGATGGGAATGCGCCCGCCCACCGCATCGGCGATGCGCGGCAGCATGGTGAAGGTGGCCGGCTGGTCATCGAGCTGGCGCCCGCCATGGTTGGAAACCTGGATCGCCGCGCACCCATGCCGGATCGCGTCCTGGGCGAGCCCGGCGGTCATCACCCCCTTGATGATCACCGGCAGGCCGGACGCCTTCTGCACGAAAGCGACATCGTCCCAGCCCAGATCGCGCTTCATGATCGAGGTGGAAGCGGAATAGCCGGTGGTCGCGCGTTTCGGAAAATTGGCGGCCTGGAAAGGCGATTCGTAATGGGTGGCGATGTCGGTCTCGCGGTTGGAACGAAAGAACGCATCCACCGTCACCACGATCGCGCGATAGCCCGAGGCCTTCGCGCGTTGCAGGAACTCGGCCATCAGCCCGCGATCGTTCTGCACATAAAGCTGCATCCAGTTCGGCCCGGGGCTCGCCGCGGCGACCACCTCCATCGGCAGGTTGGCCTGTGACCCGCAGGTGAACAGCGTCCCCGCCTCATGCGTGCCGCGCGCCGTGCCGGCCTCGGCGGTGACATGGGCGATCGCGTGCCCGCCAAACACCGTGGTAATGATCGGCACTGCGATCGGGGTGCCGAGAATCGATGTGCTGGTATCGATCTTTCCCATCGCCGCCAGATAATGCGGCAGGATCTGGCGGCGTTTGAAGGCGTTGATGTTCTCGTGCATCGTCCATTCATCGCCCGCCCCCGAGGAGATATAGCCAAACCCGCCGGCCGGGATCACCTTGCGCGCCTGGTCTTCCAGCGCGCGCAGATCCAGCACATCGATCTTGCGGGTCTCGCTCGGCGCGGCGTAGCCCGGCACCGTGATGGTGGGCATCTCGCCGGCCCCGGCGGCTTGCGCCCACGCCGGCCTGAACGCGCCGGTGCCCACAGCCGCGCCGGCCGTGCCCAGCAGATGCCGCCGATCGATGTGCATGGTCCGGTTCCTCCCGATGCTTTCTCCCAGGCTGGCGCAGCCACCGCGCGTTGCAAACCCGCCGCGCGTCTACAGCCGCGCCTGCAACAACGCCACGATGTGCAGCAGCGTCTGGCGCATCACCCTGGCCCGCCGCGCGGTCAGCGTGTCCGTCGAAGCGGTGATGCTGACCGCGACGAGATCGCCCTCGGCATAGCTGGTCTTGACCGCGCCGGCGACGCACGACAGTCCCGGCACGGTGCCGCCCTCATCGGTGGAATGGCCGCGCCGGCGGATGGCGACAAGCTCTCGCCGCAGCCTGGCCATGGAGGTGATCGAGGCCGCGGTCAGCCCCGGCAGGCGCGTCACCCTCGCCAGGCGCCCCTCCAGCGCCGTCTCGCCGAGCGCTGCCAGCAGCGCCTTGCCCGACGCCGAACAATTCGCCGGCACCACCCGGCCGACGCCCCCGCTCAGCCCCAGCCGCAGCCCGCTGCCGCAATCCTGATAGGCCAGATAAACAGCGTTGAAGCCCTCATCGAGCACCGAAAGCTGGATCGTCGCGCCAAGATCGGCCGGTGCTACGCGGCACACCTCATAAAACTCGCGCACCAGATCGATGCTGGACACATAGGCCGAGCCGAGCTGCACCAGGCGCCGGCCGAGCTGCAACCCGTCATGCGAGCGGCGCAGCAACTGGCCGTTCACCAGCGCGCCGCACAGATTGAACGTCGTCGATTTCGGCAGCCCCAGCGCACGGGCGATCTGGGTCACGGTAAAGCGCGTGTGCGGCGATGCTTCGAGGAACTCAAGGATCAGCACCGCCCGATCGATCGCGCGCACCAGCCCGCCATCGGCGGCGGTCGCGGGGTTTTGCATGTCCATTGCCGAGCGATCCTTCCGCGCCGTGCGGCTTTCATCCGCCAATAGACGCCAGAAGCGGCCAACATTCAAGCGCGCTGTTCATAATGCTGAACGACAATCATAATATTGACAGACAGCCAGTCCACGCCCATACCAAGCCGCACCGCCGATGGCCACAAGACCCCGAAAAAAACGGCGCGCCATCGCACCGCGTCATCGCAAATGGCAGACGAACAAAAGGAAGTTCGGATGAGCGAGCAAGCCCCAGCCACCCCCGCGCTGTCCGCCGCCTTCATGCACTCCCACATCCACGCCTATTTCGACGCCTGCAACGCCGCCGACCCCGAGCGCATCGCCGCCTTCTTCGAGCCCGACGCGGTGCATTATTTCCCACCCGGAATGTACGGCGGCCCGTTTCGCGGCGCGCTCACCATCGGCCGCAAATGGCAGGCGGCGGTGGCGAATTTCGGCTCGTTCTGGACCGTGGACAGCATCATCTGCGACCCGCCCACCCGCCGCGCCGTCATCGAATGGACCCACTTCAAGCGCGCGCAGAACACCATCCTGCGCGGCGACGAATGGTATGTGTTCACCGCCCGCGGACTGATCGCCGAAATCCGCGCCTACTACGCATCGCCACAGGATACATCGTTGCAGCGCCTGGAGATCGACGGATTCGACTACGCCGGCCGCGGCTACCCGACAGCCGCGCCGACGTGACCTTCTGACCGGAGAATGCCGATGCCCCAGCGCGAAACCCGCCGCATCCTGCTCGACGGCGTCATCACCGACATGGAACTCCGCGGATCGCTGCTGCATGCCCCCGACGGGCGCAGCGTGCATGCCGATGCGGCGGTGCATCTGCCGCCATCGGTTCCGGCCAAGATCATCTGCGTGCATCTGAACTTCATGGGAAGGGTGGATGAGCTGCGCACCCAATGCCCCGACGCGCCGTCCTATTTCCAAAAGCCGGTCTCCTGCCTCAATGCGCATCGTGGCCGCGTGGTGCGTCCGCGCGGCTGCCGATATCTGAACTATGAAGGCGAGGTCGGCATCGTCATCGGCCGCACCGCGCGCAACATCGCCCTCCAGGACGCCGCCCACCACATCGCCGGCTACACCATCGCCAATGATTTCGGCCTGCATGATTTCCGCGACACCGACCGCGGCTCGATGCTGCGCGTCAAGGGCACCGACACGCTGGGCGCGGTGGGCCCGGGCCTCGTCACCGGCTGGAATTGGCACGGAAAATCCCTGCGCACGCTGGTGAACGGGCAGGTGGTGCAGAGCACGACACTTGATGACCTGATCTGGGACATGCATTACCTGGTCACCGATCTTGCCCGCAACATCACGCTTGTCCCCGGCGATCTGATCCTGTCGGGAACCCCCGCGCACTCGCGCCCGGTGCAGCCAGGCGACGTGGTGCGCGTGGAGGTCGACGGGCTCGGGGTCCTGGAGAACGACATCGTCGAAGGTGCGAGCGCCATCTCCGACGAATGCGGCGCCCCACCGACTGATTCCGACAAGGTGCGCGGCGTGGCGCTGGGTGAGGAACTGCGAGAATAGCCTGCTCTGGCCTGCACCATTTGGAAAGATCGCGACCATGGTTGCCTATGTGATCGTCGAGCGCATCGAGGAATGGGACAGTGAGGTGTTCGCCGCCTATCGCCCGCTCGCCGCCGCCTCGATCGACAAATTCGGCGGGCGCTATCTGGCATTGAGCACCATGCCCGTGGTGCTCGAAGGCGACACCGGCCCGATCGTCATGGCGGTGATCGAGTTCCCCAGCATGCAGTTGGCGGATTCGTGGTACAATTCAGAAGAATATCAAAAAGCCGCCGGCATCCGGCGCGCCGGCGCGCGCAACCGCTTCATCGCCGTGGACGCGCTCGCGCCATGACCGGCCGGCTTGCGCGCCCGCCCATGGGGGAAACGACATGACCGAACCAGCACCAACCTGGCCCGCCGGCCAGCGCGTCGCGGTCGCGCTGACCATCCTGTTCGAAACCTGGTCGGACGGAAAATCTCCTTCCTATTCCGTGCAGACCACGAATCTGAAGCCCGGCGCCGTCGATCACGCCGGCGCAAGCTGGGCCAGCTATGGCGGCCGGCAGGGCGCGGGGCGTCTGCTGCGCGCGCTCGACCGCCACGAGGTGCCGGCGACCTTCTTCACCAATGCGCGCTGCGTCGAGCAATATCCCGAGGCGGTGGCCCGGATCGTGCGCGCCGGCCACGACCTCGGCGGCCACGGCTACACCCAGGACGGCCTGCTCGCCTACATGGAGCCCGACGAGGAGCGCGCGACCATCCGCCGCTGCACCGATCTGCTCACCTCCGCCGCCGGCAAGCCGGTGCGCGGCTGGCTGAGCCCGGTGCTCGCCTACACCCCCCACACCGCCGGCCTGCTCGCACAGGCCGGCTATGGCTGGCACAGTGACGTGAACGATGCCGACCTGCCGCGCGTGATGCAGACCCCCCATGGCCCCATCGTTGGCATCCCCACCTCCGAGTTCACCGACAACCGCGTGCTGCGCGCCAGTCCGCGCGACTTCGTCGAAGTCTATTGTGACACCTTCGACTATCTGTATCGGCAT
>DAHWBL010000419.1 GCA_027323595.1 Acetobacteraceae bacterium
GTTGTCGCGCGCCGACATCTCGGGAAATGGCTGGACGATCTGGTAGGTGCGTGCCAGCCCGCGCCGCGCCACCAGGTGCGGCGCGAGGCCGGTGATCGGGCGGCCATCAAACGATATCTGCCCACGTGATTTCACCGCGCCGGTGACGGCGTTGATGAAGGTGGTCTTGCCAGCGCCGTTCGGCCCGATCAGCCCGACGATCTCGCCCGAGGCCACCGACATTGAGACATCGCTCAGCGCGTTTAATCCGCCGAAACGAACTGAGATGCCGCGCACATCCAGCAGCGGCGTCATGGCTTTACCTTGCGGCGATGGAGCTGGCCGAGCATACCCTGTGGCAGGAACAGGGCGAGCGCCACAACCAAGGCGCCGAGCAGGGCGGCGTGGACCGACAGGAAGTTTGTCCAGATGCTTTGTTCCAGCACAACGAAAAGCGCCGCGCCGATCACCGGGCCGGCGACGGTGCCGACGCCGCCGAGCATCGCCATGATGATTGGCTGCACCGTGTTCAGCAGGTCGAACACGTCGGTCGGGTCGATGTAGGAAATGGCGGAGGCGTAGATCGCGCCAGCGGCTCCGGCGAGGGCGGCGGAGATGGCGAAGGCGATGGATTTGGCGCGCCTTGCATCGAGCCCGAGCATGCCGGCGGCGGTTTCGTTCTGCCGGATGCAGCGCAGCGCGAAGCCAAGGCCGGAGGATGCGACCAGTGCGGAGATGATGACGGCGATGATCGCAAGCCCCGCTTGTGCCGCGAAAAACAAACGTGCCTGCGCGATGATGCCGAGTTGCAGCACCGGCAGGTTCAATCCCATGCCGCCGCCGGTCAGCATGGTCCAGTTGGTGGCGAGCTCGCGCAGCACCATCATCACCGCGAGGCTGGCGATGGCGAAATAATGCCCGCGCAGCCGCAGCACGATCCATCCGACCGCCAGTGCCACGATGGCGGCGACGCCGGCGGCGACGATCCAGGCGAGCGGCATCGGCACGCCGCGCAATTGCGTCAGCGCGCCGGCATAGGCGCCAAGACCGAAGAATCCAGCGGTGGCGAACGAGGGATATCCCGCCATGCCGCCGATGATGTTCCAGCCCGAGGCCAGCGCGATGAACATCGCCAGCGTCATGCCGATGCGCAATGCATAGGCGTCACCGAGAAAGAACAGCGCGGCGGTGGCGCCAAGCGTCGCGGCCCAGGCGAGGCCGCGGAAAAGCCGTGCGGTCACGCGTAGCCCTTTCGTCCGAACAGGCCATCGGGCCGGAACGCCAGCAGCGCGATCAGCAGCACGAACGAGGCAAGCGATGCGTTCTGTGGCCCGAGCAAAAGTCCGGCGATGCTTTCCACCAGGCCCAGCAGCAATCCACCGGCCGCGGCACCGACCACGCTGCCCAGACCGCCGAGCACGCAGACGGTGAACGAGATGGCCAGATAATCGCCAGACTGGAGCGGCGAGATCGGGAACACGAGCCCCAGCAGATCGCCGGCCGCCCCGGCGAGGGCGGCACTCAGCGCGAAGGTGACGATGTAGGCCCGCGACACCATCACGCCCATCAGCCGTGCCGCGTCGCGATCCATGCGCACCGCAACGATCGCGCGGACGAGCCAGGAGCGGCGCAGCATCAGGTAAAGCCCGCCGGTCATCGCCAATGCCGCCGAGGCCGCCGCCGCGCGGTCGAGCGGCACGTAGATGCCGGCGATCTGCGCCGTGCCCAGCGTCAAAGATGGCCGGATGGTGCGGTAGTCGGCGCCAAAGCCGAGGAGCAGTCCGTTGCCGACGATCAGATCAAGCCCGAACGTCACCACCAGCGTCACCAGCACCGGCGCGCCGACCGCCCGGTTCAGCACCCCGGCCTGCAAGCCCGCGCCGAACAGACCGACCACAAGCGCCACGAACGGCAGCGCCAGCAGCGGATGCAGGCCGAGGAAGGCCCATGCCATCCAGGCGAGGTACCCACCAAGGACGACCAGCGTACCGTGCAGCAGGTTGATCACGTTCAGCACGCCCCAGACGAGCGAGAACCCGGCGGCCACACACGCATAAAGGCCGCCGAGCAACAGCCCGTTGGTGAGTACCTGGCCGATCATCGGCGGGCGATATGCGGTCGCGGGATCACGACAGGATCTTCAGTTCACCCTGGCGGATATCCTCCGGCGCGAGGATCACGCGTTTGCCGCCCTGCAACTGGAACAACGGCAGCGCCTGCACCACGATCTGCCCGCTCGGTCCGAATTTCAGCCGGCCGTAGAAGCTCATCACGTCCAGCGAAGCGAGCGCGTCGCGCAGCGCCAACGGATCGAGCGAACCCGCCTTCTCGGCGGCGGCCTGCAGGGCGATGCAGCAGGCGGTCGAGGACGCTTCGCCATAGTCCGGCGCGGTGCCGTAGCGGGCGATGTAGGCGTCGTTATATTCGCGCGCGGTGGGGAAGGGGGGAATGCCGTGATAGGGAACGCTTGCTTCCCACCACGACACGGCGGTGATGCCCTCGGCGAGCGGTCCGAGCGCGTCGGAGAATTCCTTGTAGGATGGTCCGGTGAGCATGGTGATGATCGGCGCGGAGAATTTCAGCTCCGCCATCTGGCGGCGCACCAGGATGAGATCGTTGGTGTAGCCGGTGACGAACACCCATTGCGGCTTCGCCGCAGCCATCTCGGTCAGCGCGGAGGCGTGATCCATGGCGCCGACGGCATAGCTTTGGAAGCTGGCGACATCGATCCCGGCCTGCTTGGCGGCGGCTTCCATGTTGCGGCCCAGCGCGAGGGGAAACAGGTCGTTGCGGGAGAGGATCACCATGGTCTTGAGCGAAGGCAGATGGGCCTGCATGAATTTCGCCAGCGGCACCGTCAGAGCGTCATTGGATGCCTCTGTGCCGAACAGGAATTTGTAGCCCTGGTCATAGACTTCCTTGGCCGACGCATTCGGCGCCAGCATCGGCACCTTGTAGCGCTCGGTGACCGAGCTGGAGGCCTTGACCGCGCCGGAGCCATAGGCGCCGAGCACCGCGGACACCTTGTCCTGGGAGATCATCCGCTCGGTGGCCTGCACCGCGCGCGCCGTGTTCGACTCGTAATCGGCATAGATCAGTTCGACCTTTGCCATGCCGTTGCCGACCTTGATGCCGCCCTGCTTGTTCACGGTGTCGGCCCAGATTTCATAGCCGTGCTTTTGCTTCAGGCCCTCCGGCGCGAGCCCGCCGGTCAATGGCAACGGCGCGCCGATGCGCAGAACCGCGCCCTGTGCCCGTGCGGTGCGTGCGATCATCGGCGTTGCCAGTGTGGCGGAGAGGAGCGTGCGACGGGAGATGCCGACCATTGATCTGTTGCCCTGTTGTTATGCGGTTGGATTCATCGCTGGAGGTGCATGGCTCATGCCACTTCGTCGGGCAGCATCGCTGCTATCCCGTCCTGCTCATGCGCGGCACCCACCAGGTCATTGACGTCGGTGATGCCTTCATCCTTGAGAAACTGCGTCAATTCCGCGAGCGCGGTGGGCAGCGCCTTCGGGTTCGCATAGTTGATGGTGCCGAACGCCACCGATCGCGCGCCGGCGGCCATGAATTCGATGACGTCGCGAAAATCGGAGACGCCGCCCATGCCGAAGATCGGGATTTTCACGGCGCGGAAGACTTCCCAGATCATGTAGACGGCCATCGATTTGATCGCCGGGCCGGAGCGCGAGCCGCTCTTGTTGCCGATACGTGGTTTGCGGGTGCGATAATCGATCAGCATCGCGCGCGGCGCGTTCACCATGGAGATCGCATCGGCCCCGGCTGCCTCGACGGATTTCGCGACGCTGATCAGCGAGGAATAATCCGGCGCGAGCTTGGCGAACACCGGCATGTCGATCCTGTCGCGCACGCGGCGCACCACCTTGCCCGCGGCGATCGGATCATAACCGAAATCAAGTCCTCCCTGCTTCAGGTTCGGGCACGACAGATTGAGCTCGATGGCGGCGAAGATGCCAAGGGCCGCACAGCGTTCAGCGATCTCGACATATTCGTCCTCGGTGCGGCCGATCACGCTCTGGATCACCGGCAGGCGCATGGCACGCAAAGGCGGAATGTCGCGGGCGAGAAACTCGTGCCATTCGCTGCATGGAATGCCAACCGAGCTGTGCAGGCCTGAAGGAACCTCGAGCACACGCGGACCCGGATTGCCCGGCCAGGCGTAACCGCGCACCGTCTTGGTCACCAGCGCACCCATTTCCTCGACCGCGAAGAACTGGCCGAAATTGCCGTGATGCCCGAACGTGCCCGAGCCCACCGTGAGCGGATTCTTCATGCGGATGCCAGCGATCTCGATGACGAGATTGGGGGCACCGGAAGCAGAAAGCTCATGCACGGCCATCGACCACCTCCCAGGTGTTGAACACCGGTCCGTGATGGCAGACCTCGCGGAAAGCCTTGCTGGTGCCGAGCATGTCCTTGTTCACCTCGATCACGCAGCCATGGCAATCACCAAAGCCGCAGGCCATGTGCTGTTCCATCGCCGCCTCGGCCGGCACACCCGTCCGCAGCGCCATGCGGTGCACTGCACGGACCAGCCGGTTCGACCCGCAGACATAGAAGGCATCGAATGGGATCTGCGACAGCAACGCGCTAAGATGATCAGTCACCAGGCCACCAGGCTGTTCGGTGTCGGTGTGGGTGATCAGAGAGCAGCCATGTTCGCTGAAAATATCGGCAGCAACGAGATTGGCCGGATCGCGCGCGCTGATGAAGCCATGGACCTCGATGCCTTGGCCGACCGCCTCGTCCATCAAGGTCGGCAGTGCCGCGATGCCAATGCCGCGGCCGACCACCGCAATGCGCCGTGCCCTCGGCGGGATTGAAAACCCCTTGCCCAGTGGGCCGATGATGTCGCACCGCGCGCCCGCCGGCAGGGTGGTGCTCATCAGCCGCGTGCCCTCGCCGACCAGCTTGTAGGCGACCTGCAGCCGGGTTCGGTCCGCACTGACGCGATAGACGCTGAACGGGCGGCGGAAAAATGTGGAAGGCCCGCCGCTCACGCGGATATTGACGAATTGTCCCGGCCGCAGGCTCCCCGCGATTTCAGGTGAGTCGATTTCGACCAACCAGTAATCGCCGGTGAGCGGATAATTGGCGGTGACCAGGGCTTCTTGCTGACACGGCATGGCATCTCGCTGGACAGGCAGTCGCGGTGCGGCCGAAACGCCGGCCCGGAATAGATTGGATACAATCACCCTCTCAACGGCCCGGT
>DAHWBL010000461.1 GCA_027323595.1 Acetobacteraceae bacterium
GGGATAGCGCAGATGGTGCACGAAGCCGCCCTTCAACGCGAGCGACATCTGCTCGAAATCGTCATGCGAGTGCGGACTGAGCCTGGTGGTATCGCGCCGGTTGTTCCAGGGCTCGAAAATATTGATCATCAGATTGGTTGAACGGAACAGCCGCATCTTCAGCGGGCTCGGGTCAGGGCTCACGAAGTCGGCAAGTTTGTAGTTGTGCAGACGAAATCCGCCGATCGGGTCCGGCCAGGGCACGATCGGCGTGATCTCGGGCGCGCCGTCGGCATAGGTCGCGGCATTCACCGCCGCGGCCGCGAGGTCGGCGGCCTTGGTGGAGAACACGCGCACGACCATGCCGGCCTGCTGCATGGTGACCGCGCTGGCGCCTGGCGGAATGATGGTGAGGCTGTCGGTGGGGGCGGCAATCTTCTCATTTCCCGTCTCGATGGTTGCCGCGCCGGAGGGCAGAAACAGCATGTGCTCATCGGCCTGCGCTTCACGCAGCAGCCGCGCGCCGGCCGGCACGTCGCTGACGACCGCGACGAAATTCGCCGCGCGGGTGATCCAGTGCCTGGCACCGTTCGGCTCGCTCAGTTGCGGCGCCTCGCGATAATGGCGCGCGTGGGTGGCCTTGCGACGGGCGATGATCATTGTTTTGATCCTTGTTCGAAGGTTCGCACCTCGTCGAGGGCGCGCGCGGCGGCCTGCCGCATCAGGCCCTGGTCGGAGGAATACACAAAGCCCGTGCCGCCGAGCGCGCGCATCGCGGCCGCGTCCGCCAGGGAACCGACAAAGAACAGCACCGGCTTGCCGGCACGCCGCGCTGCCTCGGCGATGGTGGCCGAAGCCGCATGCACCGCGGCGGCCGCGCTCGATGTCTCGCCCATCGCGGCGGCAAGATCGCCGCGCCCGACGAACAGCGCGTCGATTCCGTCCACCCGCGCGATTTCGTCCACGCAGGAAAGTGCTGATGGGTCCTCGATCTGCGCGATTACCGTGGTGATGGCGTCGGCATGCGCGATATGGCCGGACAGATCAAGACCGCCATAGCGTCCGGCACGCGGCGAATTGGAAAAGCCGCGTGTGCCGCCGTGATACCGGCACGCGGCGGCAACCTCACGCGCGCGTTCGGGCGTTGCGACATGCGGGACCAACACGCCCGAGGCTCCGCAATCGAGCACCGACAGAAGGTTGGACGGCGAGCCGCTCGCGACACGCACCAGCCCGGCGATGGATGCGGCACGGCAGGCGACCAGGGCATCGTCGATGGCGCGGCGGTCAAACGGGGCATGCTCCTCGTCGATCACCACGAAATCATAGCCCAGATCACCAAAGATCTCGCAGGCGTGGCCGGTGGGCGTCTTGATGAAGCTGCCGCAGAGAATTTCTCCGCCGGCGAGGCGTTGGCGAAATGTGGTTGGCTCCGGTCGGGTCATGATCGGTCTGCTCCTATTTGGCGGCGCCGAGAATTCCGGCGGGACGGAGGAAAAGGAATGCCAGAAGCACCGAGAGCGCGGCGATGTTTTTCATCTCCGAGCCAAGTCCCGCGACAGCCAGCGCCTGGGCGAGGCCGAGCGTCAGGCCGCCGAGAAACGCACCGAACGGACGGCCGAAGCCGCCGACGATGGCCGCGATGAAGCCGCTGATCGCGAACGGCGTGCCGACATTGAAGGCGGTGTACTGTGTTGGTGTCACCAAAATTCCGGCGATGGCGCCAAGCGCGGCACTGAGCGCGAAGGCCAGCGCCAGCATGCGCGAGACCCGGATGCCTTGCAATGCGGCGGCATCACGATTGATGGCGCAGGCGCGCATCGCGCGGCCAACCAGCGTTTTCTTGAAGAACCAGGCGAGTAAAAGGATCAGCACGAGGGAGGCCGCGAAAATCCAGAGACTTTGATATCCGACCGCGACCCCGAACAAATCGAGCGGCGGACGGTCGGTGAACACCGCGAAGCTTCGGGGCTGATCGCCCACGAGCATCAAGGTGGCGCGCTCGATCACGATCTGCACCGCGAGGGTGGCGAGGATCATGACGAACATCGCGGCGCGACGGTTCCACAACGGGCGCACGACGATGCGCTCGATGACGATCCCCAGGCCGGCCACGGCGATGACCGCGATCATGGCGGCGAACGGCAGCGGCAGATGATGGTTCAGCAGAACGTCTGTGAGCATTCCGCCGAGCATCACAAAGGCGCCCTGGGCGAAATTGACGATGCCGCTTGCGTTGTAGATCACGCAGAACCCGATGCCGATGAGGCCATAGATGCAGCCCACGGACAGGCCGTTGAGGACGGTCTGGCCGAAATAGGCGAGGTCAAACATGCAGCATCTCCACGCCGCCAAGATAGGCATCGATGACCGCGGGGTCCGCCTGGATTTCGGCCGGGCTGCCCTCGGCGATCTTGCGGCCGAAATTGAGCACCACGATGCGGTCCGCGGTGTTCATGATCAGGCGCA
Source organism: Acetobacteraceae bacterium (assembly GCA_027323595.1). Classification (GTDB taxonomy): domain Bacteria; phylum Pseudomonadota; class Alphaproteobacteria; order Acetobacterales; family Acetobacteraceae; genus CAIVDX01. The sequence goes on from DAHWBL010000461.1 coordinate 2,449, forward strand.
TGTCATGTTCGATCAGCAGAACCGTGGTGCCGGTGTCGGCGATGCGACGAACCAGCACCGACAGTGATGCGGTTTCTTCGTTGTTCAGGCCGGCGGCGGGCTCATCGAGCAGCAGCAATCGGGGTTCCGCGGCCATGGCACGGGCGATTTCCAGAAGTCGCTGTTGGCCATAGGGAAGGATCGCTGCCTTTGCGTCGGCCATCGCGGCCAGACCAACCAGCTCCAGCAGGGCACGCGCGCGCAGGTCGGTCTGTGCCTCCTCATGGCGGGCGCGGCCAAGGCGGGTGAGCGCGCCGAAAATTCCCGCACTGGTGCGCACATGACGACCGACCTTGACGTTCTCCACCACGGTGAGATCGGCGAACAGCTTGGTCAACTGGAAGGTGCGCACCAGACCACGCGCGGCGATGCGCTCCGGCGGCATGGCGGTGATGTCGGCGCCGTCGAGAAAGACTTTTCCCGCCGTGGGACGGATGAAGCCGGAAATCATGTTGAACAGCGTCGTCTTTCCCGCGCCGTTCGGGCCGATGATGGCAAAGACGCCGGGATGGGCGATGTCGAAACTGATCGCGTCGTTGGCGACCAGGCCGCCGAAGTGGCAGGTGAGTGCATCGACACGCAACAGGCTCATCGCGCGCGCCCTCCACCGGGCGCCCGCGCGG
>DAHWBL010000502.1 GCA_027323595.1 Acetobacteraceae bacterium
ATCGCCGCCGCCCCGGCGAACGCGCCGCCGGCCGCCGCCGACGCCGCCAGCGCGGCATATAGAAATCCGCACGGCAGCAGCCCGAGCAGCAGCCCGAGCAGAAACCCGCCGGCCGGGCGGGTGCGGTCCAGCCGCCCGCACAGCCGGGCCAGCGCGCGCCCCCAGCCGGCGATCGCCGGGCCGCCGTGCCCGCCCAGCCGATGCAGCGCCTGGCGCAGAAACAGCAGCGCGGCGAGCAGCAGCAACACCCCGCCGACCGGCCGGAAATGCGCGGCACCCGCGGCACCCACCGCACCGCTGGCCGCCCCGAGCAGCGCGTAGGTGACGATCCGCCCGGCGTGATAGGGCAGCAACAGCCCCGCGCGCAGCCGGTGCCCGCCGGTCAGCCGCCCGCCCGACAGGCAGGCCATGCGGTCCGCCACCTGGCCCAGCACCAGCGGCCCGCACATGCCCACGCAATGCATCAGGCTGCCGGCGGCACCGGCGACGAACAGCGCCAGCAGCATGCCGCCGCGCAGCGTCGCCGGATCGATGCCGCAGATCGCGAGCAGGCCGTCGCCAAGGGTCATTTCTGTTCCTTGCGTTAAATCAGCTTCATCGCCTTGACCTGCATCAAAGCCGGCGGGTCGGGAATTGCCCTAGGTGGGGGCAACCCAGGGGACGCGCAGCCGTGCCCGGGCATGTTTCGCAGGCGGTTCGGCAACAAGGAGAGCGACAGTGCGACCCTCGGATTGGTTGGTCGGGATCATGATGGCGGTGTTCGGGCTGGTCGGCCTGGTCCTCGTCGCGCATGCCTATGACGACGAGATGTATCTGTTCGGCGCCTGCCTCGCCGGCTTCGCCCTGATCTTCGACTATGGTCTGGTGAAGGCGCATTACGACGCCACGGATCGGGCGCGGGCGCGGGCCGATCATGGTTGAGCCACTCGTCAGCGCCGGGCGCGCGCCGGTGGAATATAACGAGGCGATCGTCCGCAAATTCATCATCGCGGCGATGTTCTGGGCGGTGGTGGCGTTCACCGTGGGCGTTTATCTGGCTTCCGAACTGTCCTGGCCGCAGCTCAATTTCGGGCTGTCGTTCCTGAATTTCGGCCGGCTGCGCCCGGTCCACACGTCAGCCGCGATTTTCGCCTTTGGCGGCTGCGCGCTGCTGGGCACCAGTTTCCATGTGGTGCAGCGCACCTGCCACGCGCGGCTGTGGGGCGGCGACGCGCTGGCCAATTTCATCTTCTGGGGCTTCCAGTTCTTCATCGTGATGGCCGCGCTGAGCTACGTCATGGGCTACAGCCAGTCGCGCGAATATGCCGAGCCGGAATGGCATCTCGACATCTGGCTGACCATTGTGTGGGTGCTCTATCTGCTGGTGTTCGTCGGCACGCTGATGAAGCGCGAGGAGCCGCACATCTACGTCGCCAACTGGTTCTATCTGTCCTTCATCGTCACCGTGGCGATGCTGCATCTGGTCAACAACGCGGCACTGCCGGTGCATTGGGCCGGCACCAAAAGCTATTCGTATTTCTCCGGCGCGCAGGACGCGCTGGTGCAATGGTGGTACGGCCACAACGCGGTCGGATTTTTCCTCACCGCGGGCTTTCTTGGAATGATGTACTACTTCATTCCAAAGGCGGCGAACCGGCCGATCTATTCCTACCGCCTGTCGATCGTGCATTTCTGGTCGCTGATCTTCATCTATATCTGGGCCGGCCCGCACCATCTGCACTGGACCGCGCTGCCGGACTGGGCGCAGACGCTGGGCATGGCGTTCTCGATCATGCTGTGGATGCCAAGCTGGGGCGGCATGATCAACGGGTTGATGACGCTGTCGGGCGCGTGGGACAAATTGCGCACCGAGCCGTCACTGGGCTTCTCGGTCACCGCCGTCGGTTTTTATGGCATGTCCACATTCGAGGGGCCGGTGATGTCGATCCGCGACGTCAACGCGCTCAGCCATTACACCGACTGGGGCATCGGGCACGTGCATTCGGGCTCGCTCGGCTGGGTCGCGTTCATCAGCTTCGGGGCGATCTATTATCTGGTGCCGGTGCTGTGGCACCAAAAGGCGCTGTATTCGGCGCGCCTGGCCGCCTGGCACTACTGGATCGCCACCCTTGGCATCGTCTTCTACATCTCGGCGATGTGGGTGGCGGGCATCATGGAAGGGCTGATGTGGCGCGCCTATGACGCGAACGGCTTTCTGCAATATTCCTTCTCGGAATCGGTCGTCGCGGTACACCCGTTCTTCGTCATCCGCATGCTCGGCGGGGTGCTGTTCCTGATCGGCGCGCTGATGATGGTCTATAATCTGGTGATGACCGCGCGCGGTCGTTTCGCCGACGCCGCGGCGTCGCCGCCACGCCTTGCCGGTGGCCTGGCGCCGGCGGTGGGAGACTGAGATGTTCATCCGTCACGAAGTCATCGAGAAAAACGCGCTGCTGCTGCTGGTGCTGTCGCTGCTGGCGGTTTCCATCGGCGGGCTGGTGGAAATCGTTCCCACCTTCACCATCGAAACCACCGTGGAGCATGTCAAAGGCGTGCGCCCGTACAGCCCGCTCGAACTGCGCGGACGCGACATCTATGTCCGCGAGGGCTGCTACGTGTGTCACAGCCAGATGATCCGCGCGCTGCGCGACGAGGTGGAGCGCTACGGCCATTACAGCCTCGCCGCGGAGAGCATGTACGATCATCCGTTCCAGTGGGGATCAAAGCGCATCGGCCCCGACCTCGCGCGGGTGGGCGGCAAATATTCCAATGACTGGCACTACGCGCATCTGCAGGCGCCGCGCAGCGTGGTGCCCGAATCGCTGATGCCCAACTACGGCTTTCTCGCGCAGACCCCGCTTGACTACGCCGACGTCGCGGACCGCATGCGCACCAACCGCGCCGTGGGTGTGCCCTACACCGAGGAGGATCTGGCCAACGCCACCGCGGACCTGCTGACACAGGCGAACCCTGCGGCGGACCAGGCCGCGCTGGTCGCGCGCTATCCCAAGGCGATCGCGGCCTCGGGCGACGGGCGCACCCCCACCGAGCTCGACGCGCTGGTGGCCTATCTGCAGGTGCTCGGAACGATGGTGGATTTCGCCGACACCTCCGAAGAACAATTGAAACAATAGGAGCCGGCGATGACCCTCACCCAGATGGCCACCTGGTTCCAGGCGCATTCGGTGCTCGGCGCGCTGGTGCTGTTCGGCGCGATCGCCATCGGCGCCTATTGGCCGGGCCGGCGCTCGCGGATGCAGGGCTACGCCATGATCCCCCTGAAGGACGACCAGCCCTGATCCGGGCTGGCTGAAAAGAGGCCGATGATGCCGACGAAAATCGAAAAAGACGAACATTCCGGAACCGACACGACAGGGCATGTGTGGGACGGTGTGCGCGAGCTCAACACGCCGCTGCCCAAATGGTGGGTGTGGGTCTATGCCGCCTGCGTGGTGTGGGGCTTCGCATTGTTCCTGCTGTACCCGTCGATCCCCTATGGTTCGGGGTATTTTCACGGGCTGCTCGGCTATTCCTCGCGGGTGGAAGCGATGAAGGGGGTGGCCGAGATGCACGCCCGCCACGCCGCCGACATGGACCGCATCGCCAGCGCCGATTTCGCCACCATCAAGGCGGACCCCAAGCTGGTGGCCACCGCCGAGGCCGCCGGGCGGATCGCTTTTGCCAACAACTGCCAGCCCTGCCACGGCGCGGGCGGCGAGGGGCATGTGGGCTACCCCGCGCTCGGCGACGATGTGTGGCTGTGGGGCGGCAAGGTTGAGGACATCGCCGCCACCATCACCCACGGCATCCGCTCCACCGACGCCGACGCGCGCAATTCGCAGATGCCCTCGTTCGGCGCGGACGGCCAGCTCACCGCCGCGCAGATCGGCGCGGTCGCCGACTATGTCAGCACTCTTTACGGCATCGCAACGCCGGGGCCCGACGTGCAAAAAGGTGCCGCGCTGTTCGCCGACAATTGCGCGGTCTGTCATGGCGACAAGGGCCAGGGCAACCGCGAGGTCGGCGCGCCGCCGCTCGCCGCCAAGGTGCATCTGTACGGCAACGACCGCGCCACCATCGTCGCACAGATCACCAGGCCGCGCATGGGTGTGATGCCGAACTGGAACACGAGGCTCGATCCCGCCACCATCAAGAGTCTTGCGCTGTATGTGCATGCCCTTGGTGGCGGCGAATGATGTCGTGAGCGCGATGAACACCGCCAGTCCGCAAGGGCTGTACGCCACCCGCGTCAAGGTGCAGCCGATGGCGGTGCATGGCATCGCGCGCCGGGTGAAATGGCTTATCCTCATTGCCTGCCTCGGGATTTACTATCTGCTGCCGTGGCTGCGCTGGGACCGTGGGCCGAACGCGCCGAACCAGGCGGTGCTGCTCGATATCTGGGAGCGACGCTTCTATCTGTTCTGGATCGAGCTGTGGCCGCAGGACATCTATCTGCTGACCGGCTTTTTGATCATCGCCGCGCTCAGCCTGTTCCTGGTCACCGCCATGTTCGGCCGCGTCTGGTGCGGCTACACCTGCCCGCAGACCGTGTGGACCGACCTGTTCATGTGGGTCGAGCGCCTCATCGAGGGCGACCGCAACGCGCGCATCCGCCTCGACGCGGCGCCGATGAGCGCGTCGAAACTGGCCAGGCGCATCGCCAAGCACGCGGTGTGGCTGGGCATCGCGTTCTGGACCGGCGGCGCGTGGATCATGTATTATGTCGATGCGCCAACGGTGGTCGGCGAATTCTGGACCGGGCGGGCCGACATGTCGGTGTATTTCTTCACCGGCCTGTTCACCGCCACCACCTATCTTCTGGCCGGCTGGGCGCGCGAGCAGGTGTGCACCTATATGTGCCCCTGGCCGCGCTTTCAGTCCGCGATGTTCGATGAGCAGACCCTGGTCGTCACCTACCAGGGCTGGCGCGGCGAACCGCGCGGGCATGGCCGGCGCGAGCCCGCGTCGGCGCTGAAAACTTCTGATCTCGCAAACAAACTCGGCGACTGCGTCGATTGTTCCGCCTGCGTGCAGGCCTGCCCGACCGGCATCGACATCCGCGACGGCATCCAGCTCGAATGCATCGGCTGCGGCCTGTGCGTGGATGCCTGCAACCATGTGATGGACAAATCCGGCGGCACGCCCTGGCTGATCACCTGGGACACGCTGGCGCGCCAGCAGGCCAAGGCCGAGGGGCGCAGCGAGAAATTTCGCCTGGTGCGGCCACGCACCGTTCTGTACGCCGGCCTGCTGCTGATCGGCCTCGTGCTGCTCAGCGTCGCGATGGTGTCGCGCTCGCGCTTTGATGTCACCATCCTGCATGATCGCGCGCCGCTGTTCGTGCGCCTCGCCGATGGCAGCCTGCGCAACGGCTATGAGGTCAAGCTCGCCAACAAGCTGCCCGAGCCGGGGCATTTCAGCCTCAGCGTGCGGGGCCTGGCCGATGCCCGCCTGTCGCTCGCCGAACAGGTGCGCCCACCCGCCGCGTCGGTCGATATCGATGTGGAGCGCGATTCGGTGGGTGACGCGCGGGTGCTGCTGGAAGCCCGCCCGGCCGACCTGCACGACGGTGCGGCGGTGTTCGACTTCGTCGTCACCAACAAGGACACCGGCAAGCAGACCCTTTATCGCTCACGCTTCATGGGCCCCAGCGGAGGCAGCACCAGATGAGCACCACGATGACGCCGCGCCGGCCACGTCGGGGCTGGCAATGGTTCCCGCTGGGGCTGATCGCCTCGATGGCGGTGGTGTTCGCGGTCAATGGCGCGATGGTCACCTGGGCGCTCACCACCTTCCCCGGTGCCGCGCCCGATGACGGCTACGATATTTCCAACCGCTACGACGCGGTGCTCGACCGGGTCGCCGCCCAGCGCGCGCTGGGCTGGTCGGTCGATGTGCATCTGCGCGGCCCGCGCCCCGAGCTGGTGCTGCGCGATCGCGACGGCGCGCCGCTGATCGGCGCGCGCGCCACCGGGGCGGCGCTGCGCCCGCTCGGCCCGCCGCATCGCCATGAGCTGCATTTCACCGAGGTCACGGCTGGACATTATCTGGCCGACATCGATCTCGCCGAGCCCGGCCAATGGGACCTGCTGGTCGCGGTGGTCCATCCCGACGCGCACGGCCAGGACCAGCGCTGGGCACAGACCCAGCGCGTGCGCGCGCCCTGAGCATGGGCGCGATGGGGGGCGTGCTCACCGCCGGGCCCGCCGTGGCCACCGACCCGCCGCTCGCCTGCGCGCATTGCGGCGCGCCGAGCGGGCCGCACCGCTTCTGCTGCCCCGGCTGCGCGGCGGCGTTCGATGCCATCCACGCGCTCGGCCTGGGCAGCTACTACCGCGCCCGCGTGCTCGACCCCGCGCTGGCCCGCCCGCGCCCGAGCGATGACCACGCGGCCGACCTCGCGCGCTTCGTCACCGAGGCGGACGGGCGATGCACGCTGGTGCTGGCGCTGGACGGGCTGCAATGCGGCGCCTGTGTGTGGCTGATCGAAAGCGTGCTGGCGCGTGAGCCCGACCTGCTCGTCGGGCGGGTCAATTTGACCACGCGGCGGCTGAAGCTGGTCTGGCGCGGCGGGCCGGCGCGCGCCGGGGTGCTGGTCGGGCGCATCGCGGCACTCGGCTACCGGCTGGTGCCGTTCGACCCGTCGTGCCTCGCCGCCGCGGACGACCGGCGGGGACGGGGGCTGCTGCGCGCGCTGGGGGTGGCCGGCTTTGCCGCCGGCAATGTGATGCTGCTGTCGCTGGGTGCCTGGATCGGGCTTGCCCAGGGCATGGGGCCGGGCACGCTGGCGCTGCTGCACTGGCTGTCGGCGCTGATCGCGCTGCCGGCGATCGCCTATGCCGGCATGCCGTTCTTCGCCTCCGCGTGGGCCGCGCTGCGCCATCGGCGCACCAACATGGATGTGCCGATCAGCGTTGGCGTCGTGCTGGTGACCGGGCTCAGTTTCGCCGAGACGCTGCGCGGCGGCCCGCACACCTATTTCGACAGCGCCGTCACGCTGGTCTTTTTCCTGCTGGTCGGCCGGGTGCTGGACCATCGCGCCCGCGGCGAGGCGCGCGCCACCGCCCAGCATCTGCTGATGCTGCGCGCCACCGAGGTTACCCGCGTCATGCCGGGTGGCGCCACCGAGCGCGTCGCGCAGGACCGCATCGCGCCGGGCGAGGTGATTCTGGTCGGCATGGGCGAACGCATCGGCGCTGACGGCATCATCGAACTTGGCACCGCGCTGATCGACGCCGCGCTGATCACCGGCGAAAGCGTGCCGG
>DAHWBL010000011.1 GCA_027323595.1 Acetobacteraceae bacterium
GTGTTCGCTGCATGCGCGCCTGGCCGGGCACGGCATGGTGGAGCGCGCGGCGGTCGGGCTTACCGGCGGTGCCAGTCCGGTCGGCAGACGGTTGCCGGCGGTGGCGTTCGCGGGTGCGGTGCCGCTCGTTCTTGCTGGTGACGCCGCGGGACTTGCCAATCCGGTCACCGGTGCGGGGATCGCGAGCGCGGTGCAGTCCGGGCGGCTCGCCGGAGCGGCGGCCGCCGCCTGGCTCGGTGGAGATGGCGGCGCACTCGACGAACTTGCCGAGGAGACCGCCGCGCTGTTCGACGCTTCGCTCACCCGCGCGCATCACCGCCGCGCGACGCTGGCGGCCACCGCCCGGCCTGGCCCCGCCGCGCTGCGGGAGGGGTGGATCGCATTTCCCGCATATTGGGCCAACATTGTTTCGCCATGTCCGGCGCAGGAGGTTGCATGAGCTGCTTTGAAACCCCGATCGATCCGGTGGTGCAGACCGGCGCACAGATGCAGCCGCGCACGCCCGCGCCGGTGCCGGTGGAGGCGCGCAACGGCGCGCGGGTGAAGGATGCCGCCGCGCCGGCGGTGGGGCTGTATCGGCCGAACGACAATGTGATGACACCCGACATGCGCTCGCCCGAGTATGTGCAGATGTCCACCGCCGCGGCGATCACGCTTGGCATCATGCCTGGCCAGATGCACCGCACCGGCTGCACGCGCTGCCTCAATCTGTTGCTCACCTACCCCGAGGGGTGCCGTGCGAACTGCGCCTATTGCGGGCTCGCCCGCCATCGCGAGGCAGATCGTGACTACGCTGATCGCAACTTCATCCGTGTCGATTGGCCGGCGGTTCCTTACGACGAGGTGCTGGCCATCATGCGTCGCGACAGCGGCAGTGCCGGCGGCGGCGGGCGCTTCCATCGGATGTGCAGCTCCATGATCACCCACCCGCGCTCCGACCAGGACACGCGCGTCGTGCTCGAACGCTGGGTTGCCAGCGTGCCCGAGGTGCCGGTGTCGATCCTGTCCAACCCGACCACCATGACGCGCGACGATGTGCGCGACCTCAAAAAAATGGGCGCGGATATTTTCACCGTGGCGCTCGATGCGGCCACGCCGGAAATTTTCGATCGTACCCGCGGGCGCGGCGTCGCCTCGCCGCATGCGTGGGACAAATACTGGGACATCCTGCACGCGGCGGTGGAGACGTTCGGTGCGGAAAAATTCGGCGCGCACATCATCGTCGGCATGGGTGAGAGCGAGCGCGATGTTCTGTCCCTGGTGCAGCAACTGCGCGATCTTGGCGGCCATAGCCACATGTTCGCCTTTTTCCCCGAACGTGGCTCACTGATGGACCATCTGCCGCCGGTGCCGCGCCCACAATGGCGGCGCGTGCAGCTCGCCCGCTACCTGATCGATTATCGCGGTCTTCGTTTCGAGCGCATGGGCTTTGATGATGCCGGCACGCTGGTCGATTACGGCATCCCCGAGGATGAGGTGCTGCGCATCGTTGCCGCGGGCGTCGAGTTTCGCACCTCGGGCTGTCCTGGCAAGGAGGCCGAGGACGTGTCGGCCTGCGATCGGCCCTATGGCGATTCGCCGCCGCGCGACATCGCCTCCTATCCGTTCGCGCCAGACCGTCGCGATCTCACGCGCATCCGTGGCCAGCTTGGCCTTGGCGCGCGTCGCGACCAGCGATGAGCGCGCGCTTTCGCGTCATCGATACCGGGCTGCGCGGCGGGCGCGACAACATCGCCTTTGATCAGGCGCTGATTGAGGCGCACGCGGGCGGCCACATCGCCGACACCATCCGCTTCCTGCGCTTCACGCCGAGCGCGCTGGTCGGCCGGCATCAGATTCTGGCACATGAGCTTGATCTTTCCGCCTGTGCGGCCCGTGGCATAGAGGTTGGCCGGCGCATCACCGGCGGTGGGGCGATCCATCTGGATCCGGGTCAGCTCGGCTGGGAGCTGGTATTTGATCGTGCCAGTCTGGGTGTGGGGTCGCTCGAAGCGGCGACCGCCCGCATCTGCACCGCCGCCGCTGCTGGCCTCGCGCGGCTGGGCGTGGATGCGCGCTTTCGGCCGCGCAACGACATCGAGGTCGGTGGCCGCAAGCTCGGTGGCACCGGCGGATTTTTCGACGGCGATCTTTTGTTCTATCAGGGCACCGTGCTGATCGATTTCGATGCCGACGCGATGCTTGCTGCGCTGCGTCTGCCGGCGGCCAAGCTCGCTCGCCACGGCATCGGCTCGATCGCGGCGCGCCTGGTCAGCCTGCGCGCGCTGCTCAGCGCGGCGCCGCCGGTCGAAGCGGTGCAGGATGCGCTGCTCGCGGGCTTTGCCGAACATCTTGGCATCGAGCCCCATCGCGAGCCGGTCTCGCCGATCGAGGCGCGTCTGGCCGCACGCGCGTTCGCCGAGGAGATCGGCACCGATGAATTCATCAATGAGCCTGCGTTGTCCACCGATCCGGCGGGCTGGAGCAGCGCCGAGCTTGCGCGGCCGGGCGGTGGGCTGCGGGTGGATCTGTCGCGCGATCATCGTGGCCGGGTGCGGGAGGTGCTGATCAGCGGCGATTTTTTCGTCACCCCGCCGCGCCTGGTGCGCGACCTGGAGGCGCGGCTGCGCGGCGTGGCGGGTGAGGCGGCCGGCGCGGCGGTGGAGGAGTTTTTCGCCACCACCCACACCGGCATGCTCAGCCTTGGCCCGGCGGATTTTCGCGCCGCGGTCGAGGCCGCGCTCGGATAGGCTTGCATAATCCACGCCGGCGTGCAGTATATTATCATCGCGAATGTGGCGCGGGCCAAACCGGCGCACGGGGAGTGAAAAACGGCGATGACGCAAGCACCTCCATCGATGTTCATCATTTGCCGCAGCGGGACCCTGGAAACTCTGCAATTCGCCGCGATGACCGCTTCGGTCGCCGCGGTTTCGGGGCGCGCTGTCACGGTATTTCTCACCATGGGCGCGCTGCCGCATTTCATGCGCGCGCCGGCCGCCCCGCCGCCGGTCGAGGGCATGATGGGCGAGCGCCTGGCCGCCTCCGCCGCGCCGCCGTTCGGCCAGTTGTTCGAGCAGGCGGTGGAGCTGGGCGACGCGAAGATCCATGCATGCTCGATGGCGATGGACCTGCTCGGCGCAACAGAGGCGGACCTCGCGCCGCATGTCGACGGCGTGCTCGGGCTGACGCGCTTTCTGTCGGATGCCGAAGCCGGGCAGCTCGTGGTATTCTGATCCATCGGTTGCAGGAGAGACGGATGGATGATCATGCGGTGGTGGATGCGCGAGGCAGCTTTTGCCCCGGTCCGCTGATGGAACTGATCGTGGCGCTGCGACGCGCGCAGGTTGGTGCGACGATCGAGCTGTTGTCGTCGGACGCGGGCTCAGCCAAGGACGTTCCCGAATGGCTCAACAAGGTTGGCCACATGCTCGAACGCAGCGAACAGGACGGGCAGGGCGTTTGGCATATTTTTGTGCGTAAAATGAAATAAACCGGCGCGACAGCCGGCTAGGGAGGATGAACGATGCGGATCGTGGTGGTGGGTGGCGGCATGGCGGGGACCATCTTCGCCAATAATCTGGCGCGGCGGCTTTCCTCGGAGCTGCGCGCGGGCAAGGCGCGGATCACCATGCTCACCGCATCGGACAGGCATGTCTACCAGCCCGGATGGCTTTATGTGGCCCTCGGACGGATGACGCCCGACGAGCTGGAGCGTGAGCAGGCGAGCCTGCTCGAACCAGGCATCGGCCTGCATGTCGATCCGGTGAAGCAGTTCAATCTGGCCGACAACAACGTTGTCACCGAAGCCGGCAAGACGCATGAATATGATCTTCTGGTGATCGCCACCGGTTCGCGCCCGGTGCCCGAGGATATTCCCGGGTTGCAGGAAAATGCGATCCATTGCTACTCCGCCGACAATGCGATGAAATTCTATGATCGGCTCAATGAATTCAAAGGCGGGCGCATTCTGGTCACGGTTGGGCTGCCGCATAAATGCCCGATGATTCCGCTCGAGATCACCTTTTGCATGCATGATTTCGTGCGTGAGCGCGGGCTGCTCGACAAGACCGAATTCTACTACACCTACCCGATCGGCCGTTCGCACAGCCTGGAGAACGTCGCCAAATGGGCGAGCCCGGAATTCGAGCAGCTCGGCATCCGCCAGGAGACCTTCTTCAATCTCAAGGAGGTGGATGGCGCCAATGCGGTGGCACGCAGCGAGGAAGGCAGCGAAATCAAATATGATCTGCTGGTGACGGTGCCCCCGCATCGCGGCCAGAAGGTGATCGAGGCGAATAATCTCGGCGCCAACGGTTTCATCCCCACCGACCGCGCCAGCCTGCATATGCAGGGCGAGCACGGCAACAATGTCATCGTGCTTGGTGACACCACCAATCTTCCGATCAGCAAAGCCGGATCGACGGCGCATTTCGAGGCCGAGGTGGCCGCCGAGAACGTCGCCTCGCTGATCAAGACCGGCCGGGCCGTGCGCGCCTATGACGGCAAGGTGTTCTGCTTCATCGAGGCCGGACGCGGGCGTGCCACCTATGCGATGTTCAACTACAGCAAGCCGCCGCAGCCCAAGGCGCCGAATGCGGCGATGCACGCTTTCAAGATGGCCTACAACAAGCTCTACTGGGCGTCCGCCCGCGGCGTCCTGTAACCGGAGTTCCAGCCATGAGCATGGATAGTTCCGAAATCACCCTCGACGCGCCACGCCGGCAGGCCGCCGAACACGCGCTCGCCGTGCTGGTCGAGAACGGTGATCTTGACCGTCTGGTCATGCTGGCGCGCACCCTTGGTGCCGCCGGTGATGCGCTGTCGGACGATATCGTCGCCCGCCTCGCCGAGACCGCGGGCAACGGTCTTGATCTGCTCGACCGCGCCACCCGTTCCAACATCGCCGGCGCGCTGCCGGCGATCGCGGCGCTGGTGGAAACCGGCGATCTGGAACGTCTGGTCGGGCTCGCACGCATCGCCGGCGGCGTCGGCGACGCACTGTCCGACGACATCGTCAGCCGCGTCGCGGAGACCGCCGGCAACGCGCTGGTGCTGATCGATCGTGTCACCCGCAGCGGACTTGCCGACCGGCTGGTGGCACTCGCCGGCGCCGCGGAAAGCTCGCGCCTGGTCGATCATCTGCTCGCCGCGATGGCCGCGGCTGCCGCCGACAGCCGCCAGGCGCCGCCATCGCAGGGGGGGATCGGTGGTCTGTGGCATCTGCTGAAGCAGCCGCAGACCCAATCCGCGCTTGCCTACGCAATCTCGGTCGTCAACCATTTTCGTGCCGCGCAGGAAAGCGGCCCGGCCTGAAAGTCACCTGCTTGGCTCAGCAGATTCGCGGCAGCGGATCGTCGTCGAGTTCGTCGAGGCACCGCTCGCCGCCCAACCCGGTGTGCAGGATCACCTCGCCGACGCCTGACGCCAGCGTGCCGATGCGTGCCGCCTGCGCGCCTTGCGGCAGGCCGCGCCACAATGCCAGGCACGCCGCCGCCATCGATGGCGCGACCACCGCCACCACGCGCCCCTCACAGGCAAGAGAATACGGGTCATAGCCGAGGATGTCGCACACCGCCCGCACCGCCGGGCGCACCGGGATCGCCGCCTCGTCCAGATGCACATCAAGCCCGGTGGCGTTGGCGATCTCGTGCGCGACGGTGGCGAGGCCGCCACGGGTCGGATCGCGCATGAAACGAACACCGTCCATCTGCGCCAGCGGCAACGCCAGCGCGCCGACCGGTGCGCAGTCCGAACACACATCTCCCGACAGCTCGAATGCGCCGCGGGCCAGCATCACCGCGATCGCGTGATCGCCGACCGGCCCGCTGACCAGCACCTCATCGCCGGGTGCGATCCGCCCCATGCCGAGCCGCACGCCGGCGGGGCGAAACCCGACGCCGGTGGTCGCCAGATACAGCCCGCCGCCCTGGCCGCGCGGCAAAACCTTGGTGTCGCCAGCAACAACGCACACCTGCGCGGCGCGCGCCGCGGCGGCGAGACTGCCGATCAGCCGGTCCAGCTCCGAGACCTCGAAGCCCTCCTCGATGAAGGCGTTGAGCGTGAGGTAGCGCGCCGTCGCCCCGCTCACCGCCAGATCGTTGACGGTGCCGTTCACCGCGAGCGTGCCGATGTCGCCACCGGCAAAGCGCAGCGGCTGAACGATGAAACCATCGGTGGTGATCAGCAATTCCTGGCCCGCCGGCAGCGCGATCGGAGCAGCGTCCAGGCCGACATCGAGGTCCGGTCCACCGAGATGGCGGGCGAACAGATGTTCGATCAGCGCGCGCATATGGCGCCCGCCATTGCCGTGCGCGAGGCTGATATGGGTGTCCTCGATCATGCTGCTGCTGCCTCGATCAATTGTCCGAACGCGAGTCCGCCATCGTTGCCCGGAACGGTTGTCGGAAGATGCACGCGCAACCCGGCCTCGGCCAGCAGCACGGCGGCGCGCTCGGCGAGCACGCGATTTTGAAAAACTCCACCGGTCAGCCCGACCGCGTCAAAACCGTGCTGGTCGGCGAACAGCACCGCCTGCGCGGTGATGGCGCGCGCGAGGCTCTCATGCAGCAGCGCCGCGCGCCACCCCGCGGGCCGCGCCGCGTCGGCGAGCAGCGGCAACATCGCCGCCCAGTCGCTCCGCCAGATGCCCGCGGCGTCCGGCGCGAGCGGCAAATCGATCCAGTCGTCTGAACGCGCGCCTGCCGCCAGTGACTCCAGCGACATCGGTCCCCGGCCTTCGAAACTTGCCTGTTGCAGCAAAAGGATCAGCGCGGCGGCGGCATCGAACACCCGCCCCGCGGCAGAGCTTGTCACAAGCCCGACCCCGCCGGCCCAGGCCGCCCGTGCGAGCCGCGCGTCCTCGGGCGGCAGCGGCGGCATCCACTCCAGCCCCGCCTGCCACATCAGCGCCGCCGCCGACCGCCAGGGCTGGCGCGCCGCCGCGTCGCCGCCGCCAAGCCCGAACGCGCGCAGACTGCCCACCCGCTGCCAGCCACCGGGCGCGCCGAGCAATGCCTCGCCGCCCCACAGCGTGCCAT
>DAHWBL010000022.1 GCA_027323595.1 Acetobacteraceae bacterium
ATCGCGGCGGCGAGGTTGGCGCCGCCGAAGCGGGCGACCTCCTGGATGCCGGTGGGCGAGGTGACGTTGATCTCGGTCAGGTAGTCGCCGATGACGTCGATGCCGACGAAGATCAGCCCGCGTTCCTTCAGAACCGGCCCGATGGCGGCACAGATTTCGTGGTCGCGGGCGGTGAGCGTGCTGGCCTCGGGGCGGCCGCCGACATGCATGTTGGAGCGCGCCTCGCCGGCGGCGGGCACGCGGTTGATCGCGCCCATCGGCACGCCGTCGATCAGGATGATGCGCTTGTCGCCCTGGCGCACCGCCGGCTCATAGCGCTGGACCATCAGCGGTTCGCGTGAGCGGGCGAAATGCAGCTCCAGCAGCGAGGAGAGATTTTCGTCGTCGGGCTTGATGCGAAACACCCCCGCGCCGCCGTTGCCGAACAGCGGCTTGACGATGATGTCCTTGAACTCGGCGCGGAATCGCTGGATCGCGGCGACGTCCCAGGTGACCAGGGTTGGCGGCATGAGCTGCGGAAAATGCGTGACCAGCAGCTTTTCGGGTGCGTTGCGCACGCTGGCCGGGTTGTTCACCACGAGCGTTTTGGGGTGGATATGTTCGAGCAGATGGGTGGCGGTGATGTAGGCCATGTCGAACGGCGGGTCCTGGCGCATCAGCACGCAATCCATTCCGGCCAGGTCGAGACGTTCGCGTTCGCCGAAGCTGAAATGCGCGCCGTGGGTGCGCGCGACCCGCACCGGGTGCGCCCAGGCGGACAGCACCGGTGCCGCGCCCGCGCCCTCGCGCAGGGCCATGTGGCGCACCTCGTAATGCCACAGCGCGTGGCCGCGCGCCTGCGCCTCCTCCATCAAGGCGAAGGTGGAATCACCATCGATGCCGATCGACTCCATCGGGTCCATCTGCACCGCGACCTTCAAGCCGCGCGCCATGTCGCGTCCTCCACACCCATTGCCCGTGCAGTCATGACAGAGCTTCGCCGATCATCCAACCAGGCCCGGCCCGCGCGGGCCGGGTGGTTCGGCCGGCTCACTCGGCGGCTTTGACGTCCTGGTCGGTGACGTAGAGCGCCGCGCCGGAGTGCACGAATTCCTCGCTTTTGCTTTGCATGCCGGCCATGCGCTGCGCCTCGACGCGCAGGTCCTGGGTGATCTGCATGGAGCAGAATTTCGGACCGCACATGGAACAGAAATGCGCGACCTTGTGCGCATCCTTGGGCATGGTCTCGTCGTGGTAGCTGCGCGCGGTGTCGGGGTCGAGCGAGAGGTTGAACTGGTCCTGCCAGCGGAAGCTGAAGCGGGCGCGGCTCACCGCGTCGTCGCGCAGCTTCGCCGCGGGGTGTCCCTTCGCGAGGTCGGCGGCGTGGGCGGCAAGGCGGTAGGTGACGACACCAACCTTCACGTCGTCGCGGTTGGGCAGGCCGAGATGTTCCTTCGGCGTCACGTAGCAGAGCATGGCGGTGCCGAACCAGCCGATCATCGCCGCCCCGATCGCCGAGGTGATGTGGTCATAGGCGGGTGCGATGTCGGTGGTGAGCGGCCCGAGGGTGTAGAACGGCGCCTCGTGGCAGACCTTGAGCTGCTTTTCCATGTTGTATTTGATCTTGTGCATCGGCACGTGGCCGGGGCCCTCGATCATCACCTGGCAGCCATGTTCCCAGGCGATCTTGGTGAGCTCGCCAAGGGTTTCCAGCTCGGCGAACTGTGCCGCGTCGTTCGCATCCGCGATCGAGCCGGGGCGCAGGCCGTCGCCGAGCGAGAACGACACGTCATATTTGCGCATGATCTCGCAGATTTCGGCGAAGTGCGTGTAGAGGAAGCTCTCGGTGTGATGGGCGAGGCACCAGCGCGCCATGAGCGAGCCGCCGCGCGAGACGATGCCGGTGACGCGGTTGGCGGTGAGCGGCACGTGCGCGAGGCGCACGCCGGCATGGATGGTGAAATAATCCACCCCCTGCTCGGCCTGCTCGATCAGCGTGTCGCGGAAGATTTCCCAGGTGAGCTTGTGCGCCTCGCCATCGACCTTTTCCAGCGCCTGGTAGATCGGCACGGTGCCGATCGGCACCGGCGAGTTGCGCATGATCCAGCCGCGGATGTTGTGGATGTTGCGGCCGGTGGACAGGTCCATCACGGTGTCGCCGCCCCAGCGGATGGCCCAGACCAGTTTTTCGACCTCGTCGGCGGCCGAGGGGGTGACGGCGGAATTGCCGATGTTGGCGTTCACCTTCACCAGGAAATTGCGGCCGATGATCATCGGCTCGATCTCGGGGTGGTTGATGTTGGCCGGGATGATGGCGCGGCCGCGGGCGATCTCGTCGCGGACGAATTCGGGGGTGATGAATTGCGGGATCTCGGCGCCGAAATCCTCGCCGTCGGCGCGGCGGCCGGCAGCGCCTTCGGCGGCGGCGGCGCGGCCGAGATTCTCGCGGTGCGCGACGTAGATCATCTCCTCGGTGATGATGCCGGCGCGGGCGAATTCATACTGGGTGACCAACTGGCCGTGCCGGCCGGCGAGCACCTGTGGCGCGGCGGGGCAGCCGGGCACCACCTTGTCGTCGCCGATGTTGCCGTTGTCCTCGGGCTTCACCGCGCGCGGGGCGATCGCCTCGAAGCCGCGTTTGGCGATCCAGGCGGCGCGCACCGGCGACAGGCCGGCTTCGAGATCGATGGTGGTGGCGGGGTCGGTGAACGGGCCGGAGGTGTCATACAGGCGGAACGGCGGCTCGTTGGCGGTGGCGGCGAGCTCGACCTCGCGGAAGGGCACGCGGATATCGTCGTGGCCGTCGGGCGCGAGGTATATTTTGCGTGAGCCCGCGATCGGGCCGGTGGTCACCGCGGTTGGCTTTTGCTGGTATGTCATCGACGCTCCCCTTTGGCGGAAGCGGGCCCCTATGGCGGGAGGCGGCTGCGGGGGAAGTGTTCGCCCGGCCCGTCCCTCCGCCGGCATGACCC
>DAHWBL010000036.1 GCA_027323595.1 Acetobacteraceae bacterium
CCGGCACCACCGCCCAGCAACAGCCGGCGGGTAAGGTCAGACATGGCGTTTCTCCATCGAGACGGTCCGGTCATACGCCACACATGGGCACCGCTGCCGCTTTGTGAAGCGCTGCCTCAGGCCAGATAATCCAGCACCACCTCGCCCAGCCCCAGCGTGAGATCGGCCACCAGGTGCGTCGCCCCCAGAATCTCCAGCACCGGCAGCTCGGCCACCGGTGCCAGCGCGTGCGGCGCGAGCTCCAACGCCGCCGGCCCGCTCCAGCCGCCCTTGCACACGAGGTCGGTCAGCGCGAAGCGCACCAGCTCACATATCCTGGCACTGCCATCGACATGCGGAATGATCTTGAGCAGCAGCCCGGGCATCCGCAGCGCGTCGAGAATCTTCTCGTCCGGCACGGTCCTGTGCTTGTAGCCCATGGTGCCGGTGGCGATCCGTAC
The DNA here is from genome assembly GCA_027323595.1 of Acetobacteraceae bacterium. Taxonomy (GTDB): domain Bacteria; phylum Pseudomonadota; class Alphaproteobacteria; order Acetobacterales; family Acetobacteraceae; genus CAIVDX01. The sequence goes on from DAHWBL010000036.1 coordinate 441, forward strand.
CCCGCCGAAATCCAGCGTGCCGACCAGCGTGTCGCGCTCCACCCGCAGGCTCGGCTGGGCGAGCTTCTTGGGAAACCCCCACAGCTCGCGCCCACCGGCGATCGGCGGATCATCGTCCAGAAACATCGCGTGCACATAGCCCGCCTGCCCGCCGCCAAGCTCTGGCGGCAGCCGCGCGGGGATCACCTGGCCGCTTTCGGTGTAGTCGCCAAAGCCGGTGCTGTCGGGCATGCGGATGAATTCATACTTCACCACCGGCTCGTCGAAGGTGAGCGGCTCGGGCAGCACCCGGCGCAGCGCCTCGGGGTCGGTGCGGTAGCTGATGATCAGATATTCGCGGTTGAAGAACCGATACGGCCCCATCGGAAAACTCGGGCTCGCGAGCGGCATCGAATAGGCGGCGGCGAGCACCTCCTCCTCGGTCATGGCCTGGCACTCCGGCTGGCGAGATAATCATGAACGACCGTGCCATGGCCCAGCGTCATGTCGGCGATCATGTGGCTGGCATCAACGATCGCGCGCACCGGCAGATCGGCGACCGGCGCCAGCGCGTGCGGATGCAGGCTGAGCGCGGCCGGGCCGCTCCAGGCGCCGAGCAGACGCACCTCGCTCATCGAAAACCGCACCAGCTCGCAGATGCGCGGGCTGCCATCCACATGCGGCACGATCTTCAGCAGCACCCCCGGCCTGGTCAGCGCCGCGGTCGCGTCATCGCCCGCCATCTCGCGATGCTTGAACCCCATGCTGCCGCGCGCCACCGCGATCGGCCCGACATCCAGCCGCCCGACCAGCGTGTCATGCGCAACCGTCAGCGAGGGTGCCGCGAGCTTCTGCGGAAACCCCCACAGCTCCCGCCCGCCGGCGATCGGCGGATGCGTGTCCAGATACATGTTCACCACATAGGACGCCGCGGTGCCGTCAGGCAGCGTCACATCGAGCAATTGCGCCGCGCCGTGATAGGCGCCAAAGCCGGTGCTGTCGGCCATGCGGATGAACTGGAACCGCGCCACATCCCCCACCGGCCGCAACGGCGCCGGCACCGCCCGCGCGATCGCCGCGGCGTCGGTGCGGTAGGCGATGGTGAGATATTCGCGCCCCCGATACCGATACGGGCCGCGCGGATAGGACGGGCTGGTGAGCGGCATGGCATAGGCGGTGCGCCGGATCGTGGCGATATCCATCGGGCAGCCTCCATTTCGGGGACAAGCCGGTGATCTAGCATCCCGCCCGACACCGCGCCCATCAAGCTTTCGCGCGCGCGGCCTTGTCAGACCACGCATAATTGCACAAAACGTAACCTGTTCGCAGTTGCCACCTCCTCGAACCCTCAAGAGGTCGAATGTCCCGCCCACGCCGCGCCAACCGCTCGCCCCTCGCATGACCCAGCGCGAGGCGATGCAGTTCGACGTGGTGATCGTGGGCGCCGGCCCGGCCGGGCTCTCGGCCTCGATCCGCCTCAAGCAGCTCGCGCCTGAGCTCAGCATCTGCGTGCTCGACAAGGGCAGCGAGCCTGGCGCGCACATCCTTTCCGGCGCGGTGATCGACCCGCGCGCGCTCGCCGAACTGATCCCCGATTTCGCCGAAAGCGGCGCGCCGCTGCACACCCGGGCCAGCACCGACCGCTTCGTGTTCCTCACCCGCCAGCGCGCGATCGGCCTGCCGGTGCCACCGCCGATGCAAAATCATGGAAACTTCATCGTCTCGCTCGGCGATGTGACGCGCTGGCTGGCCACCCAGGCCGAGGCCGCCGGGGTGGAAATCTATGCCGGTTTCGCCGCCGCCGAACTGCTGATCGAGGACGGCCAGGTGGTCGGCGTCGCCACCGGTGACATGGGGCTGGGCCGCGACGGCGCGCCGGGAGCGAACCACCAGCCCGGCATCGAATTGCGCGCGCCCTACACCCTGTTCGCCGAGGGTTGTCGCGGCAGCCTGTCCAAGCAGGTGATGCGCCGCTTCGATCTCTGCCGCGACAGCCAGCCGCAGACCCATGGGCTGGGCATCAAGGAGCTGTGGGAAGTCCCGGCGGACCGCCACCAGCCCGGCCTCGTGCTGCACAGTCTGGGCTGGCCGCTCGATGCGGCGACCTATGGCGGCGGCTTCCTATATCATTTCGGTAACAATCTGATCTCGATCGGCCTCGTCGTCGGCCTCGATTACCGCAACCCGTTCCTCTCCCCGTTCGCCGAGATGCAGCGCTTCAAGCACCATCCATCGATCGGCGCGCATCTGGCCGGCGGCCGGCGCATCGCCTATGGCGCCCGCGCGCTGATCGAGGGCGGGCTGCAAAGCCTGCCGCGCCTCACCTTCCCCGGCGGCGCGCTGGTCGGCGACGCGGCCGGATTTTTGAATGCGCCGCGCATCAAGGGCACCCACGCGGCGATGAAAAGCGGCATGCTCGCCGCCGAGGCGGTGGCGGACGCCTTCGCCGCCGGGCGTCCCGCCGAACCGCTCGGCTACAGCGAGCGATTCCGCGCGAGCTGGCTGCATGAGGAGCTGCATCGCGCCCGCAACATCCGCCCCGGTTTCGCGAAATTCGGGCTGTATGGCGGGCTCGCCCACGCCGCCATCGATCATTACCTGCTGCGCGGCCGCGCGCCCTGGACACTGGGCCACCACCCCGACCATGAAAGCCTGATCCCGGCCGCCGGCGCGCCACCCATCGCCTACCCCAGGCCCGACGGCGTGCTCAGCTTCGATCTGAATTCCTCCGTGTTTCTCAGCAACACCAACCACGCCGAAGACCAGCCCGCGCATCTGCGCCTGCGCGACCCCGCCCTGTGGCAAAGCGTGAACCAGGCGCTCTATGCCAGCCCCGAAAGCCGCTACTGCCCGGCCGGCGTGTATGAATCCATCGCCGAACCCGACGGCGAACACCGGCTGCAGATCAACGCGCAGAACTGCGTGCATTGCAAAACCTGCGACATCAAGGACCCGCGCCAGAACATCGACTGGACCACGCCCGAGGGCGGCGGCGGCCCGAACTATCCCGGAGGCATGTGACGGTGCCGCGCGGGCAGGGAAATCCGCATGGCTGAATTCCGCCTCCTGGTGGCCACCGCGCTCCGCGACATCGCCCAGCTTCTCGCCGGCGAGCCCCCGCGGGATCAAGCCGTCGTCGTCGCGCCGCCACCCGCCCCGGCACCATCCGCCCCGGCCCCCGCGCCACCATCGCTCCCGCCATCCAAGCCGCGCGCCGAGCCGGGCGAATTCCTGTTCGAGCTGGCCGAGGATCATCGTCTGCCCAGCGGCAACTTCCTGATCCGCACGCCGCCCGACCCGGCGCACTGGCAGGTCTACACCATCGCCGGAGAACTGCCGGCTGAGGGCCCCGCCCGGCTGCTGCACCGCGCCACCATCGAGGCCACCATCGCGCAGCCCGATTTCATCGCCCGCGCCTATCGCTGCGTCCTCGGCCGCCCCCCCGATCCCGACGGGCTCGACCATTACGGCCGCGCCTTGTCCACCGAACGGCTGAACCGGCTGGAGATGATCATCGAACTCGCCGCCTCGCCCGAGGCCGGCGCGCAGCAGCGCCGCCTGGTCATCATCCCCGAAGCGATCAAATCATGACCGCCCGCCCCCCCCGCGCCCTGGTGCTGTGCTTCTTCCCCGCCTTCACCCCGGCCAGCAGCGGCGGCGAGCTGCGCCTGGGCCGGCTCTACCACGCGCTCGCCGCGCGCTGCGACATCACCATGCTGACCTCCACCAATTTCGGCGGCCGACGCGAGGAGATCCAGCACTGTCCAGGCTTTCGCGAAATCCGCTTCCCCAAGGACGAAATCTGGCGCGCCGCCTACGCCACGCTGGAGGAACAGGGCATCTCGGGCGACCTGTCCGGCCTCGCCTTCGCGCTCGCGGTCGCGGACCCTGCCTGCGAACTGGCCCGCACCGCCCGCGCGCTGGCCACCCGCTCGGACGTGGTGATCCACGAGTTTCCTTATTCCGAGCCGATCTTCGCCGACGGCTCCGCCCCGTACGAGATCTACCACTCGCATAATTTCGAAATCGGCCTGCTCGGCTCGATCTGCCACGGCGAGGGGCTGGAGGAAGCCTTCCTCAAGCTCGCCCGCATCGAGGCCAACCTCGCCCGCCGCGCCCGCCACGTCTTCGCCACCTGCACCGACGACGCCGAGCGCTTCCGCCTGTTCACCGGCGTCGCCCCCGAACGCCTCGCGCTCAGCCGCAACGGCTACGACCTGCCCGACCTCGCCGCCATCGCCGAGATGCGCGCCGACCGCCCACCCAACGAGCGCCCCAGCCTGCTGTTCACCGGCTCGGCCCACCCCCCCAACGTGGACGCCGCGCGCTGGCTCGCCGGCATGGCCGCCAACCTGCCCGGCTGCGACATCGTCATCGCCGGCGGCGTCAGCACCGCCCTGCACGCCGAGCAGATGCCCGCCAACGTCATCCTGGCCGGCCCGTTCGACACCATCCAGCGCGAACAATTGCTGGTGGACGCGGACATCTTCCTCAACCCGGTGGTCGCCGGCTCGGGCACCAGCCTCAAG
>DAHWBL010000037.1 GCA_027323595.1 Acetobacteraceae bacterium
CTTGCCGGTTGGGAAAAGCCGGGGCTGGAAGAAGGATTTACCGGAGCGGCAGGAAATTTCGTGCCGGTCTACGAACTTCCAAACCAACGCGTGGTGTTCACCTATCTCGGCCCGGACAGCCAGCGCGCCGGCCCGCTGCACATCCGGGTCGGGTCGATGCGCGGGGTCGGCTCGCCGGACAACATCTTTGTCTGCGAAAGCTTCATGGATGAGCTGGCCGCGGCGGCGGGGGTTGATGCGGTGGAGTATCGCCGGCGACATCTGACCAGCCCGCGCCACATCGCAGCACTCGACGCGGCGGTCAAACAGCATGGCTGGGCGCCACGCGGCGCGCGCGCGGGCGATATCGCTTTTGGGCGCGGCGTCGCCTTGCTCGGCACCGACAACATTTTTTTCAAGACCCACGACACGGTCGTCGCCGGCATCATCGATGTCGCGGTCAATATCCGCACTGGCCACCTTCGCTGCACCCGCGCGGTCATCGCCCAGGATTGCGGCCTGGTGGTCAATCCCGACGCGGTGCGCAACCAGATCGAGGGCGGGGTGATTCAGAATCTGAGTCGCGCCTTGCTGGAAGAAGCGAGCTTCGACCGCCAGGCGATGACGAGCATCGACTGGCTCAGCTACCCGATCCTGCGATTCCCCGACATTCCCGACAAAATCGAATGTGTTTTGATCGACCGCCCGGACCTGCCGGCGATGCGCGTGGGCGAGCCGGCCAGTGAGAGTGTGTGGCCGGCGCTCGCCAACGCGATCTTCGATGCCACCGGCGCGCGGCTGCGGCAGATGCCGTTCACGCCCAAGCGGGTTCTTGCAGCGCTGGCCAAACGAAACCCGATCTGAGTATCACTCGATCCGCGCCGGAAGTGTCGCCAGCCCGCGCAGTGTGTTGTTGTAGGCCCGCGTGGGCACACCATCCGGGACGATCCGCCGCACCCGGCGCGCCAGCTCGCCCAGCAGCACCTCGGCCTCCAGGGCCGCGACCAGTTGCCCCACGCACATATGGATGCCGCTGCCAAAGCCGACATGCCCCACCGTGCGGCGATTCACGTCGTAGCGCTCGGGCCCATCCCATTTGCGCGGATCCCTGTTGGCGGCGCCAAGAAACGCGATCACCTTGTTGCCCTCGGAAATCGGCACCCCGCAGACCTCGACGTCGCGGGTGGTGGTGCGAAAAAATGTCTGCACCGATCCTTCGAGCCGCAATGCCTCGATGAAGGCGGCACGCGCGAGCGTGGGGTCGGCCCGCAGCTTTTCCCATTCCGCTGGATTGTTCATCAGACAATACAATGCTCCGCCAAGACCGTTGACGGTGGTGTCGATCCCCGCGGTGAGCAGCGAGCGCACGATGATCGGCGCCTGTTCATGGCTGACCTCGCCACGATCGGCGGCCTCCCAGACCTGGGCGCCGAAGCCACCAGGGCGCAACTGCTCGCGCTGCACCTGCGCCATCACATATTCCACGTGTGGCGCGGCCGCGGCGAGCGCGTTGCGGCGCAGTTCGTTGTCCGGGCCGAACGCGTTGAACGCGAGCCCGCCATAGGGCAGCAGATGCTCGCGCCCGTCGGCCGGCAAGCCGACCGCATCGGGAAACACCGCCATTGGAAAAGCCTGCGCAAGATCGGCGATCGCGTCGATCCGCCCACGCGCCAGGGCGGCATCGATCAACTCGGCCGCCTTGGCGGTGAAGGTCGCTCGCAAAACCTCCAGGGCCGGAGCCGCGAGAATGCGTGAGAGCACGCGACGTGGCCCGGTATGTTCCGGCGGGTCCTTCTCCAGCAGCAGC
>DAHWBL010000048.1 GCA_027323595.1 Acetobacteraceae bacterium
CACCGACAATTCGTGGCATGGGCATCATCCTTTTGTCGGGCAACGGCGCTATCTGATGGTGAACTGGATGCGCGATGGCGGGGTGGCGCGTTTCGAGCAGACCCGGCACAAGGTCGCCGCCGTGCTGAAGGGGGTGTTTTCGTGACCATCGCCCCGCCGGACGCGATCGTGGCGAGCATCGAGCGTGCCTTTGCTGCGCCGCCGCGGCTGGACCCTTACCCGCACTGGCTACTCGACGAGGTTCTTCCCGATGGCATGGCCGCGCGTCTGGCCGGCATGCACCCGCCGGGAGAGGCGATCGGCGATGGTGGCGGGCGGCGCGAGAACAGCAACGATCGGCGGATTTTTCTCGGCCCCGACATGCAGCGCCGCAATCCGGATTGCGGTGCCCTGGCCGCCGCGCTGCAAACCCCGCACCTGGCGGCGACGCTCGCGCGCACCTGCGGGGCCGATCTCGACGGCGCTCTGCTGCGCATCGAGTATTGTCGTGATCGGGGCGGCTTCTGGCTGGAGCCGCACACCGATATCGGGGCGAAGCGCTTCACCTTCCTGATCTATCTGAACACGCCGCCGGCGGGCGAGCAGTGGGGCACCGACATCTATCGCGATGCCGCCGGCAGCTTTGTCGGGTCGGCGCCATCGCATGAAAATGCCGGCGTGGCCTTCGTGCCGGCGGCGAATAGCTGGCACGGGTTCGGGCCGCGACCGATCAGCGCGGAGCGGCGGTCATTGATCATCAATTATGTCGGCCCCGAATGGCGCTCAACCCATGAGCTGGCGTTCGCCGACCAGCCGATCAGGCTCGCCTGAGGCGGGCCGCCGGGTCAGCTCGCGGCGGCCATTTTTTCCAACTGGTCGAGAACCTGCATCGTCTCGACCGCCTGGGCGAAGCTTGAGTTGGGTTCACGATTTTCGCGGATGGCGGCGAAGAATTCGCGGTCCGCGAGCTCAACGCCGTTGGTCGATGCGGCAACGCCGGACAGATCGACCGGCTTTTCGTAGCCATCCACCAGATCATCGTAGCGCGCGACATAGGTGCCGTTGTCGCAGATGTAGCGGAACACCGAGCCGAGCGGGGCGTCGTTGTTGAAGGACAGGGATTGAGTGCTGATCGCGCCGGAGGGCACCTTCAGCCCGATCGCCATGTCCATCGCGATGCCGAGCGCGGGGTGTTTGGGGCCCTGGAGCGCGAACATGGCGGATGGTTTTTGCCCTGTCTGATACAGGAACAGATCCACCGAGTGGCAGGCATGGTGCCACAGCAGATGGTCGGTCCAACTGCGCGGCTGGCCGAGGGCGTTGAGGTTGGTGCGGCGGAAAAAATAGATCTGCGCATAGAGCTGCTGGATCGACAGATCGCCGGCGGCGATGCGCTGGTGGATCCATTGATGGCTGGGGTTGAAGCGGCGGACATGGTTGACCATGCCGACCAGCCCGCTGCTTTTTTGCACGCGCAGCATTTCCCGCGAGGCGGCCAGGCTGTCGGCCATCGGGATTTCCACCAGCACATGCTTGCCGGCGTTCAGACACTGGATCGCCTGCGGCGCGTGGATCGGCGTGGG
>DAHWBL010000058.1 GCA_027323595.1 Acetobacteraceae bacterium
GGAGGCGTTTGCATCCGACGGATGCGGGATGGCGTGGGGCGAAAAACCGGTCGGGCGGCTGGTCCGGCGTCGCGGCGTGACGTGTGTCCGACTCCGCGACGTTTGTTCGACTTCGTGACGTTTGTCCGACTCGATGATTACACCAAGATGACAAATATGACTTCAAACCGTAGCATTGCCCGCGGCCGAGGGCAAATGTTCTCGTGAGCGGGACTCGGTTTTGTCGAAAACCGTCGCCGCCCGGTTCAACCGGGGCGCGGGTCGTCGATGGCGAGGTGGGCCATCATCGCCAGCCCCAGCACCGGCACCGCCAGGTTGAGCAGCGGCAGCATCGAGGCGGCGACGAAGCCGGCGCCGAGCAGCAGCACCGCGGGGCGGCGGGCGCGGTAGGCGGCCAGGGCGGCGGCGCGCGGGGCGCGGCGCATGGCGGCGGTGACGAACAGGCCGCGCCCGATCGCCCAGGCGCCGATCGCCCAGCCGAGCGGCACGCCGGCACCTGGCAGCACCAGCCCGCCGAGCAGCCCGGCGAGGCTGGCGAGCAGCACCAGCCCGCCCAGCGCCAGCCCGTCCCAGGCCTGCGCGGCCAGGCTCGCGCCGCGTGCCGGCGGCAGGTCGGGGTAATAGCGCCGCTCCACCGCGGCGGCGATGCGCTCGGTGAACAGCCCGGCGATGCCGGCGGCGACCGGGACGTAGAGATAGAACGCGAACAGCGCGCCGCCGACCGCGCTGGCCAGCCATCCCGCCGAGGCCCACCAGCCGCGCAGATAGTGCCCGGCGAGCCAGAAGCCGCCGGCGAAGCAGCCGATCACCCCGGCGGCGGCCAGCAGCAGGCTCCAGCCCAGTGCTGCGCGGAAGGCGGGGTCGGGGGTCTGGGCGAGGCCGCGCGCGATGGCGCGGGCGAGCAGGCGGGCGGTGCGCAGGCGGGTGGTGCTGGGCAAATCGGCCTCGAAAGGATGATGGCGGGATGATTGCGGTGTGGTGACGCGGATGCTACCGGCAGATGGATGTTCCTGGGAGGCTATCATGACGGCGCGTTTTGATCTGTGCGGCATCGGCAACGCCATTGTCGATGTTGTGGCGCCCACCGAGGACCGGTTCCTCTCCCACCATGACATGCGCAAGGGCGGCATGGCGCTGGTGGATGCCGCCGCGGCCGATGCGATCTATGCGGCGATGCCGCCCGGCCAGGAGAGCAGCGGCGGCTCGGTGGCCAATTCCTGCGCGGTGGCCGCGCTGCTGGGCAGCCGGGTCGCCTATCTGGGCAAGGTCGCCGACGACCAGCTTGGCGCGGTGTTCCGCCATGACATCGCCGCGGTGGGCGTGCATTTCCCCACCCCGTCGCTGGCCGCCGACCAGGCCGGGGCGGCGCCGACCGCGCGCTGTCTGATCCTGGTGACGCCGGACGGGCAGCGCACCATGAACACCTTTCTGGGCGCCTGCGTCACCTTCGGGCCGCAGGACCTGGACCATGCGGTGATCGCCGCCTCGGCGGTGACCTATCTGGAGGGGTATCTGTTCGACCCGCCGGCGGCGCAGGCGGCGTTTCATGCCGCCGCCGACATCGCCCACAAGGCCGGGCGGCAGGTGGCGCTGTCGCTGTCGGACGCGTTCTGCGTGGACCGCCATCGCGATGGCTTCCGCGCCTTCGTGCGCGACCATGTGGATATCCTGTTCGCCAACGAGGCGGAAATCTGCGCGCTGTATGAGCTCGGCTCCTTCGACGACGCGGTGGAGGCGGCGCGGCGCGATGTGGCGGTGGCGGCGCTGACCCGCAGCGAGGCCGGCAGCGTGATCGTGCGCGCGCAGCAGACCGTGGCGGTGGCCGCCGAGCCGACCGCGGTGGTGGACACCACCGGCGCGGGCGACGCCTATGCCGCGGGCTTTCTGCACGGGCTGACCGCCGGCCGCTCGTTGGCCGCCTGCGGCCGGCTGGGCAGCATCGCCGCCGCCGAGGTGATCAGCCATTTCGGCGCGCGTCCGGCGGCCGACCTCAAGGCGCTGGTCCGCGCCGTCGAGGGATAAGGCCGGCTCGCCCAGGCCGACGCGCCCAGGCCCGCGCGCAGCAGCCTTGCGCGCCGGCGGCATGGGTGGTGGCTTTTTTGCTCGCAACGGCGCGCATCCTCGCTTATGTGTGCGCCGCACCATGCCGCCCGGGCCCCGCATCGTCTTGCGGCGGCTCGTGGGCGGCCTTTGATTTTCCGGATGGCCCCTGATGGATATTCGCAACATCGCGATCATCGCCCATGTCGATCATGGCAAGACGACGCTGGTCGACCAGTTGCTGCGCCAGTCCGGCGCGTTCCGCGAGCACCAGCAGGTGGCCGAGCGGGCGATGGACCGCAACGATCTGGAGCGTGAGCGCGGCATCACCATCCTGGCCAAATGCACCTCGGTGGTCTGGAAGGACACCCGCATCAACATCGTCGACACCCCTGGCCACGCCGATTTCGGCGGCGAGGTGGAGCGCATCCTGAACATGGTGGATGGCGCGATCGTGCTGGTGGATGCCGCCGAGGGGGTGCTGCCGCAGACCAAGTTCGTGGTCGGCAAGGCGTTGCAGCGCGGGCTGAAGCCGATCGTGGTGGTGAACAAGGTCGATCGGTCCGACGCGCGCTGCGACGAGGTGCACACCGAGGTGTTCGATCTGTTCGCGGCACTCGATGCCACCGACGAGCAGCTCGATTTCCCGATGCTGTATGCGTCCGGCCGGCAGGGCTGGGCGGACGAGACGATGGACGGGCCGCGCAAGGACCTGTCGGCGATGTTCGACCTGGTGCTGCGCCACGTGAAGGCGCCCACGCTGGATGCCGACGCGCCGTTCGGCATGGTTGCCTCGATCCTGGATTACGACAATTTCCTCGGCCGCGTGCTGACCGGGCGCATCGAGCAGGGCAGGGCGCGGCTGAACATGCCGCTGAAGGTGATCCGCCAGGACGGCAGCGTGGTCGAGACCGGGCGGCTGACCAAGCTGATGTCGTTTCGCGGGCTGGAGCGGGTGGTGGTGGAGGAAGCCATCGCCGGCGACATCATCGCCATCGCCGGGCTGACCGAGGCGACCGTGCCGGACAGCATCGGCGCGCCCGAGCTGACCGCGCCGCTGCCCGCCATTCCGGTCGATCCGCCGACGCTGGCGATGACCTTCCGGGTCAATGACGGCCCGCTGGGCGGGCGCGAGGGCAAGAAGGTGACGTCGCGCCAGATCCGCGACCGGCTGCTGCGCGAGGCCGAAGGCAACGTCGCCATCAAGATCACCGAGAGCAACGAGACCGACGCCTTCGAGGTGGCCGGGCGCGGCGAATTGCAGCTCGGCGTGCTGATCGAGACGATGCGCCGCGAGGGGTTCGAGCTGACCATCGGCCGGCCGCGCGTGCTGACCCGCACCAACGAGGCGACCGGCGAGCGCGAGGAGCCGATGGAGGAGGTGCTGGTCGATGTCGACGAGCCCTATTCCGGCGTGGTGGTGGAGAAGATGAGCCGCCGCAAGGGCGAGATGCAGGACATGCGCCCGTCCGGCGGCGGCAAGGTGCGGCTGACCTTCATCATGCCGTCGCGCGGGCTGATCGGCTATCACGGCGAATTCCTCACCGACACCCGCGGCACCGGCATCATGAACCGGCTGTTCCATGGCTATGGCCCGTGGAAAGGCCCGATCGAGGGGCGGCGCAACGGCAGCCTGATCTCCAATTCCGACGGCGAGGCGGTGCAGTATGCGCTGTTCTCGTTGCAGGACCGCGGCACGCTGTTCGTCGATCCGGGCGAGAAGATTTATGAAGGCATGATCCTGGGCGAGCATTCGCGCGAGAACGACCTCGATGTGAACGCGATCCGCGAGAAGAAGCTCACCAACATCCGCGCCGCCGGCAAGGACGAGGCGCTGCTGCTCACCCCGCCGCGGCGGATGAGCCTGGAGCAGGCGATCGCCTATATCGAGGATGACGAGCTGGTGGAGATTACCCCGGTGGCGATCCGGCTGCGCAAGCGCCATCTGGACCCGCATGCCCGCAAGAAGGCCGAGCGCGCCAGCGAAATGGTGTGAACCTGCGCGGTTCGCATAACTCGCGCTGCTGCCTTGCGTGGCCACGGATTCTCGCGACTCCGGGGCGGTGCTAGCGTCGTGCTCCGTTCGTCCGGATCTGTCCGGCGATCAGACCCCGAGGAGCGATGACAATGACGAATCTGTCGCGGCTGCTGATGGCCGCATCGGTGCTGACGCTTGTGTCCGGCGGCGTGCCGGCCTTCGCCCAGGCGACCACCGGGACGACCGCGGCGCCGGCCGCGAGCACCGCGGCGCCGGCGAAGAAGGCCACCCACAAGGCCACCAAGAAGACCCACACCAAGAAATCCACCAAGACCCCGGCCGAGCCCTCCGTCCCCGCCGGCGAGTGACATTCTCTCCGGGGGGCGGCCAGCCGGCCACCTCCCGGAGCTGAATCGCCGGCCCGGCATGCCGCGCGCCCCTTGCGGCGCGGCGGCAGGCGCCGCAAGCCTGCCGGATGCGTTTTCTCCATCCTGACCCGTCCATCATCGCCGCCGCGTCGCGCCGCTGGATCGGCCGCGCGCGCGCCTCGCGCCTGTGGGCGATCGGGCTGTTCGGCTTCGCCTGCGGGCTGCCGCTGCCGCTGTCGGGCTTCACGCTGCGCTATTGGCTGAGCGAATCGGGCGTGTCGCTGCAGGCGATCGGGCTGACCGCCTCGATCGGCCTTGCCTACACCTTGAAATTTCTCTGGGCGCCGCTGCTGGACCGGGTGCGGCCGCTGCCCGGGCTGGGGCGGCGGCGCGGCTGGCTGCTGCTGATCCAGCCGGCACTCGCGCTCGCCGCGCTGGGCCTCGCGCTCGGCGATCCGGGCGGCCATCCGGGGCGGATCGCGCTCATCGCGATGCTGGTGGCGTTCCTGTCCGCCAGCCAGGACATCGTGGTGGATGCCTGGCGCATCGAGACCTATCCGCCCGCGGCCCAGGGGGCCGCGCTGGCCGCCTATGTCTGGGGCTATCGGCTGGCCATGCTGGTGGCCGGCGCGGGGGTGATCGGGCTGGCCGGACCGCTGGGCTGGCATGGCGCGCTGGCGGTGGTGGCGGGGCTGATCGGGCTGGCGATGGAGGTGACGCTGGCGGTGGGCGAGCCGGTCGCGGCGGCGCCCTCCGGTGGCGGCTTTCGCGACGGCGTGGTCGGGCCGCTGCGCGATCTCGTCGCGCGGCCCGGAGCGGGGCTGATCATCGGCTTCGTGCTGCTGTTCAAGCTCGGTGAGGCGCTGGCGCAGACCATGGTGGCGCCGTTCTACCGCGCCATGGGGTTCGACCGCGCCGCGGTGGCGCTGGCGACCGGGGTGCCGGCGCTGGCCGCCGCCCTGCTGGGCGCTGCCGCCGGCGGGGTGCTGGTGGCCAGGATCGGCGCGGCGCGGGCGCTGCTGATCACCGGCTTCGTGCAGATGGCCTCGATGGGGCTGTATTTCCTGCTCGCGGTGTCGCACGGCGATGGCCGCATCCTGCTCGCCAAGGTGGTGCTGGAGGGCTTCGCCGAGGCGATGGCGGATGCGGCGTTTCTGAGTTTCCTGTCCGGGCTGTGCGCGCGACGCTACACCGCCACGCAATATGCGCTGCTGTCCTCGCTCGCCGCGCTGGGGTTGCGCACGGTGGCCGCCGGCAGCGGCTTTGTGGCCGACACGCTCGGCTGGCTCGGATTTTATGGGCTGGCGATTTTCGCCTCGGTGCCGGCCATGCTGATCATGCGTGTGATTATCAAACGTTTCCCGCACGCCGAGCCAAACTTACAAATATAATCGGCGGCTTTTTCCAGAGCCGAACGGGTTCCTTTGTCAGCGTCCGCGCGCGCGGACGATGAACCGCCTGAGCGGCATCAGCTGTCGCCACAGCCAGATAACGGGGCGCAGCATTTTGTTGAGGCGTGAGGCCAGCAGGCCGATCTCGCCAAGGCGATACGTCAGATCGTTCTGGCGCACCTCGATCGCGGTCAGCCGCTGCGCGATCGCATCCATCGGTGTGGCGGCTGGCTGGAGCGCGTTCAGCAGCGTCTGCACCGCACCCAGCAGGGCCGGCTCACTGGTGATGGCGGTGCGCAGGATGGCGTTGCGCAGCAGCAGATTGGTGCGAATATGCAGCGATTGGTCGCCGGTGACGGTGTTGCCATAGTCGCCCGTGGCGCCGGCGGCGCGCTGGTGATAGTTGGCGAGATCGCGGTCCAGGAAATCGATCTCGCCAAGTGTCAGCAGGCGAATGTTGAATTCCCAGTCGCCCAGCACCGGCAGGTCCGGGTTGAACATGCCGATGCGATCGATCGCCGCACGGCGGAACAGCAGGGAGATGGAGGGGATGCGATTCGAGACGAGCAATTCCGCGAAATCGGTGAGCTTGCGGTTGTGCGGCCAGGGCAGACGGGCGACCTCCTCGATGCGGTCATCGTGCAATCGTTCGGTGATCAGCGTGCAACCGGTGGTGACGCCGACGCAGGTGCGGTGCGCGGGGTCGGCCAGAAACTGCGTGGTGGCGGCAAGAAAGTCCGGGTGCCAGCTGTCGTCGTCGTCATGCACCACGGCGAAGGCCTCGCGGGCCTGCGCGAGGCCGGCATTGGAGGCGGCCTCCATGCCGCAGCTGGTCGGCAGATGGATCAGCGTCAGCCGGTCGGCCAGCGCGGCGCGATGCGGCGCGATCGCTTGATCAAGCCCGGCGGGATCGCCGCCGTCGTTCACCAGATAGAGGCGCCAGACGGGATGGGTCTGGCCAAGCACGCTGGCGAGCGCGCGTTGCAGCAGGCGCGCGCGGTTTTTTGTCCGCATGATCACCGCGACGCTGTCGGCCAGGCCTGGCGCTGGCTCGGGCAGTGCGACGCCGCCGATTAACAAAAGTGGCGGCTTGGGAGGCTCGGTCATCGCGGCGCATCCGCCTCGGGCGCGGTCGGCAGCCAGACCTGGAAGCTCGCGCCTTTGCCTTCCTCGCTGTCGATGACCAGTTGGCCGCGATGGCGGTTGACCACGTGCTTGACGATGGCAAGCCCCAGGCCGGTGCCGCCGATGGCGCGCGAGCGGCCCTGATCGACCCGGTAGAAGCGTTCGGTCAGGCGCGGCAGATGCTGTCTGGCGATGCCGGGTCCGTCGTCGGCGACGCTGAGCAGCACCCCCGGCCGGGCCGGCCAGCGGCCGGGCGGGGCGGGTTCGAGCCCGATGCGCACGAGGCCGCCCTCCGCGCCGTATTTGATCGCGTTGTCGAGCAGGTTCTGCACCAGCTGCACCAACTGGTCGGCATCGCCTGGCACCGGCGGCAGCGCGTCGGGGCCGGTGAGTTCCATGCGGATGGAGCGGGCGACGCGGCGGGGTTCCATCTCGGCCAGCAGGCGCTGCACCAGCGGGCGCAGCGCCACCGGGTCGGCCGGCGGCTGGTGCTCGCTCAGTTCGACGCGCGACAGGCTGAGCAGGTCGGCGATGAGGCGGTTCATGCGTTCGGCCTGCTCGGCCATGATCGGCAGGAAGCGCGCGCGCGCCGGGGCGTCGTCGCTGGCCGGGCCGCGCAGGGTCTCGATGAAGCCGATCAGGCTGGCGAGCGGGGTGCGCAGCTCGTGGCTGGCGTTGGCGACGAAATCGGCGCGCATGCGTTCGAGCGCGCGCTCGCGGGTGCGGTCCGACAGCACCAGGATCAGCCGTCCGCCGTCGGGCAGCGGCGGTTCCAGCGGCAGCAGGGTGGCCAGGATGTCGCGCGGCACCGGCACGGTGCGGGCGAACTCGATCTGCGTCGGCTGTGCCGGCGCGGGGGCGGCGAGCGCGCGGCCGATGGCGTCGCGCAGATCGGGCTGGCGCAGCAGCGCCTGGATGTCGCCGCCGAAGGCCGAGCGGGCGGCGCGGTTGGTGCGCAGCACGGCGCGGTCGGCGGCGAGCACCAGCAGCGGGTCGGGCAGGGTTTCGATGATGATGTCGTCGGTCTTGAGCAGCCGGGCCAGCGTGGCGTCGCGCTCGGCGAGCTGGCGCGACAGCCGGGTGATGTCGGAGGTGAGCACCGCCATCTGCGGCAGGGTGGCGGCGCGCGATCGTGCGCCGGATGACGGCGCGGCGTCGGCGGCGGGCGTGGCGCCGGCGTCGCGCAGCGCCTGGCGCACCAGCCGCAGATCCTCGGCCCAGATCATCGCGAGCCCCGCGGCGCCGGCGATGACCGCCGCGCCGGCGACCAGGCCCGCCTGCGGCGCCAGCGCCCCGGCGAGCACCAGCCCGACCAGCACCAGCAGCGGTGCCAGGGTGATGGCCAGCAGCGCGCCGAGCAGCAGCCGGGGCATCAGCGCGGCACCCGGGCGGCGTCGATCAGGTGCGCGCCGGCGCGGTCGATGGCGAACACCGACAGGCCGCGCCGCACCTGGCCGTCGGGCAGCAGCGCCAGCGTGCCGTCCGCGCCCAGATAGCCTTCGGGGCGGGTGAGCACGGCGCGCGGGTCGGTGGCGCCGGCGGCGAGGCGGGCGATGCCGGCGGCGTCGAAGCCCAGATCGGCGAGCGCCGGCGGCGCGGCGCCGGCGCGGCGCTGATAGGCGCGCACGAAGCTGGCGCGCGCGGCGGCTGGCGGGGCGGCATACCAGCCGCCGATCGGCCCGTTGGAGGGGCCCCCGCCTGGTGCCCAACTGGCCGGGCCGAGCAGCAGCACCCGGGCGGGCGTGATGCCGGCGGCGGCGAGCGAGGGCAGCAGCACCGCCAGCGGATTGCCGGCCTCGCCGAGCAGCAGCGCGTCGAACGGCGGCGGTGGCGGGCTGTCGGCATCGGGCGGGGTGCCGGTGAGGCTGGCGATGGCCCCTGGCAGTTCCGCCACCGTGGCGTAGCGCGCGATGGCGGGCGGGGGCAGCGCCTCGGCGGTGGTGGCGGCGGGCAGGCCGGCGGCGAGCGCGTCGCCGGGCGCGCCGGCGGGCAGCAGGGCGGCGAAGCGGG
>DAHWBL010000070.1 GCA_027323595.1 Acetobacteraceae bacterium
ACAGGATGGCGTCGATGGTGCCCGCATAGAGTTTTTCGTAGTTGCCGCGCTCGACATATCCCAGATGCGGCGTGCACAGCACGTTCGGCATGGCAAGCAGCGGCTCGCGGGACGGGTCGGTGATCGGCTCGTCATCATAGACATCGACCGCAGCGCGGCCGGGCCGGCCGGCCTTCAGCGCGGCGACCAGCGCGCCCGCTGCGATGAGAGGGCCGCGGCTGGTGTTGACCAGTAGCGCCGTCGGCTTCATCAGCCGCAGATCGTCG
This sequence comes from Acetobacteraceae bacterium, assembly GCA_027323595.1. Lineage (GTDB taxonomy): Bacteria > Pseudomonadota > Alphaproteobacteria > Acetobacterales > Acetobacteraceae > CAIVDX01. Next base: position 267 of record DAHWBL010000070.1, read on the forward strand.
CCTGTCACGATGCCCCGCGTTTCCGCGTTGAGCGGCAGATGCAGCGTGATCACGTCGGCGTCGGCGAAGAAACTCTGCCGGCTGGACGCCGCCTCGAAACCATCCGCCACGGCGCGCGTGAGCGAGGCTCCCCGCCCCCAGCACAGCACCCGCATGCCGAACGCCTGACCGACCCTTGCGACCATGCTGCCGATCCGGCCATAGGCGTAGAGGCCGAGCGTCTTGCCATGCAGCCCGTCGCCCACGCTGGTCTGCCAGCGCCCCTGCCGGATGGCCAGGGCTTCCTCGGGAATGTGGCGCATGCTGGCCAGAATGAGCGCCCAGGTCAGCTCCATGGTCGGAATCGATGGGCCGGTCGGGCTGGTGCGCACCTCGATGCCGTGCGCGGCGCAGGCATCGAGATCGATATGCGCCGTCAGCCGGCCGGTCTGCGCGACCAGGGCTAACCGGTCGAGCCGCTCGATCGTCGCGCGGGTGAGCGCGGTTCGCTGCTGCGTCAGCACCACCGCGTCGAAGCCTTGCAGCCGCGCCGCCAGGGCCAGCGGGTCCTTGATCGTGTCGGTGAACACCTTGACCTCGTGACCGGCGAGCCTGGCAAACGCCCCCATCGTCACGAAAGCGGATTGATAATCATCCAGCACGGCGATCTTCATCATTGCATCTCCCCCGCCGGACCGGTTTCACGGACTGTAGCCGGCGTCCAGTTCCTTGTGCAGCCTGTCACGGTCCAGCGCGTTTTCCCAATGCGCCACCATGATGGTCGCCAATGTGTTGCCGATGATGTTGGTGGAGACGAAGGCCGCCGACAAGAAGCGATGGATGCCCACCACCAGCGCCACGCTGGCCACCGGAATTCTGCCATATGCCGCAAGCGTTGCCGCCAGCACCACCAGCGCCGCCCCCGAAACGCCAGCCGCGCCCTTGGAGGTGAGCAGCAGCACCGCCAGCAGGCCCAACTGCTGTTGCCAATCCATCGGCGTGTTCGTCGCCTCCGCCAGGAACACCGACACACAGGCGAAATACAGGCAGCTCCCATCGTGGTTGAATGTGTAGGAGGTGGGCAGCACGAGCCCAACGACGGTCTCGTTGCACCCCAGCCTGCGCAGCTTGTGCGTCAGTTGCGGAAACACGCTCTCCGACGAGCTGGTGCCGATGGCCAACAGCAACTCCTCGCGGATGTAGCGCAGCAATTTCCACAGGCTGAATCGTGCCGACATCGAAACGGGAAGCAGCACGAGCCCGACGAACACGGCGCACACCAGCCACAGCACGCCAACCAGCTTGAGCAGCGGCAGCAACGTGCCAAAACCGAACCGCCCGACCGTATAGGCCAGGGCGCCACAGGCCGCGAGCGGGGCGAGCTTCATGGCCGCGCCGATCATCCACAGCAATGCGCGCGAGGTGGCGCCGATGACGCGGACCACCGGCTCGGCCGCGTCGCCGATCGCGGTGAGACCGCCGGCGAACAACACCGAGAAGAACAGGATCTGCAGAATGTCCCCGCGCGCGAAGCTGTCCACCGCGGATGTCGGAATGATCTGCAACAGGAATTGCGACGTGGTCTGGACATGTCGCGCCTGGCCGACGATCTCGCTCACCGCGCCGATGTCCAGCGTCGCGGGGTCGATGTTCAGGCCCGCGCCGGGGCGGAGGAGATTGGCGACGACCATGGCGATGACCAGCGCCAGCGTCGTGATGACCTCGAAATAAATCAGCGCCTTGATCGCGATGCGCCCGACCTTTTTCAGGTCGCGCACCTCGGCGATGCCGTGCACCACCGTGCAGAAGATGATCGGCCCGATGATCATCTGGATCATGCGGATGAAGGCGTCGCCCAGCGGCTTCAGCGCCACGCCGAAACTTGGGGAGAAATAGCCAACGAGCACGCCGATCAGCATGCCGACGAGCACCTGGAACGACAGGTCGCGATAGAAGGGGCGCCGCGCCCGCGGCGGTGCCCTGGCAGGCGAGACGGACATGACCTGGCTTCCCCCCGGCGGGCGCTTTCGGATCAGCATCGAGCCTCGCCCGCCTGCCTGATCGTCGTCGCGGCCGGCTGGCCCGGTCAAGCCCGCCCAGGCGGGGCTGCGTGGTCTACCCCAGCAGCGCCCGCAGCCGCGCGAGGCTCACCGGGTCGGTCCAGGCCACCGCGCCTTCGAGCCGGGCATGTTCGCGCCCATCCGCGCCGATCAGGATGGTGGTGGGCAGCCCGCGCGCGCCCAATGTCCGGGCCGCGGCCCCCTTGGGGTCGAGCAGCACCGGCAGCCCCTCGATGTGATGCTCGGCGAACCAGCCGGTGACGATCTTGCCCCCCTGCCGGTCCGACGACAGCGGCAGCACCACCAACCGGTCGGCCTCATCATGCGCGAGCTTCGCCAGCGACGGCATCTCGGCGATGCACGGGATGCACCAGGTGGCCCACAGATTGAGCACCAGCCGCCGGCCGGCATAGTCGGCCAGCGTGCGCGGCGTGCCATCCGCCAGGGTGAAGCCGAACCCCGGCAGGTCGCGCCTGTCGGTGGACACCAGCGCCTTGTCGATGGTGCGAATATCGGCATCCTGCGCGGCCGAATTGCGCGGGGCCAGCGCCAGGCTTAGGCTGCCGGCCGCCAACGCGCCCCAGCCTGTCATCCTCCGGCGTGTCATTTCCCGCATCGATGGATCATCCTTCTTGAACAAGCCCACATCAGCCACCGCGAACCAACAATGGGGCGGGCGCTTCACCGCCGGCCCCGCCGCGATCATGCAGCAGATCAACGCCTCGATCGGCTTTGACCGCACCCTCTGGCGGCAGGACATACGCGCCTCGCGCGCCCATGCCGAGATGCTCGCCCATGTCGGGGTGATCAGCGCCGATGACAAGAGCGCGATCGACGCCGGGCTCGCCGACATCGCCGGGCAGATCGCCGCCGGGCAGTTCGATTTCACCGAGGCGCTCGAAGACATCCACATGAACATCGAGGCGCGGCTGACCGAGCGCATCGGCGAGGCCGGCAAGCGGCTGCACACCGCGCGCAGCCGCAACGACCAGGTGGCGACCGATTTCCGCCTGTGGGTGCGCGACACGATCGACGGGCTGGAGGCGCAGATCATCGACGTGATGGGCGCACTTGCCACCCGCGCGGCGGAATTCGCCGCCGCCCCCATGCCCGGCTTCACCCATCTGCAGACCGCCCAGCCGGTCACGCTGGGGCACCATCTGCTCGCCTATGTGGAGATGCTGGCGCGCGATCGCGGGCGGCTGGCCGATGCCCGCGCGCGGATGAACGAATGTCCGCTGGGTTCGGCGGCACTCGCCGGCACCTCGTTTCCGATCGATCGCGAAATGACCGCCGCGGCACTGGGCTTCGACCGCCCCACCGCCAACTCGCTCGACGCCGTGTCGGACCGTGATTTCGCGCTGGAGTTCCTGGGCGCGGCGGCGATCTGCGCCATGCATCTGTCGCGCTTCGCCGAGGAGCTGGTGATCTGGTGCTCCGCGCCCTATCGCTTCGTGGCGCTGTCGGACGCCTTCACCACCGGCAGCTCGATCATGCCGCAGAAGCGCAACCCCGACGCCGCCGAGCTGGTGCGCGCCAAGACCGGGCGGATCACCGGCGGCCTGGTGGCGCTGCTGACGGTGATGAAGGGGCTGCCGCTGGCCTATGCGAAGGACATGCAGGAGGACAAGGAGCCGGTGTTCGACGCCGCCGCCGCGCTGGCGCTGTGCCTTGCCGCGATCGCCGGCATGGCGCGCGACTTCACCCCCGATCTGGCGCGCATGGAACGCTTCGCCGGCGCGGGCTACGCCACCGCCACCGACCTCGCGGACTGGCTGGTGCGCGAGCTGAAGATGCCGTTCCGCCAGGCGCACCATGTCACCGGCCGGCTGGTGGCCAGCGCCGAGGCGGCCGGGCTGGAGCTGGCCGCGCTGCCGCTGGCGGCGATGCAGGCCGAGGAGCCGGCGATCCATGAGGGCGTGTTCGCGGTGCTGAGCGTGGCTTCCTCGGTCGCCTCGCGGCGTTCCTATGGCGGCACCGCGCCGGAGAACGTCGCCGCGCAGGCGGCACGCTGGCTGGCGCTGCTGGGCCAGGAAACCCCGGCATGAGGCCCGCGCTGCTGCTGCTCGCGGCGATGCTCGCACTCGCCGCCTGCGGCAAGAAGGGCCCGCCGACCCGGCCTGGCCCGGCCGACGAGATCACCTATCCGAAGCAATATCCGAAGGATTGAGTTCAGCCGGGAATGATTTCACTCCGGCCCGGGCTGGCTTCACTCAGGATCGTCGAACAAAATCCGCCGCGCCGCGCCGGCCATGTCCTCGTACTGGCCGCTGCGCAGCGACCATAAAAACAGCACCAGCCCGCCGGTGCCCAGCGCCAGGCTCGCCGCGATCAACCAGATCAGCACGTTCATCGCGCCACCCGCGCGGCGTTGGCCAGCACCAGCAGCGACGAGCCCGACATCGCCAGCGCCGCCAGCCACGGCGTGACCAGCCCGGCGGCGGCCACCGGCAGCAGCACCGCGTTATAGACGATCGAAAAGCCGATATTCTGCCGCATCACCGCGCGCGCCCGCCGCGCGGTGGCGAGCACGATGCCGACCGCGCCAAGCCCGCCGCCCTGGAACACCACATCGGCGACATTCTGCGCGATGTCGGCCGCCGAGGCCGGCGAGATCGAGGCCAGCGCGGCGGCCAGCGCCGGCCCGTCATTCAGCCCGTCGCCGACCATCAGCACATGATGCCCCTGGGCACGCGCCGCCTCGATGCGGGCGAGCTTGTCCACCGGCGACAGCCCGCCCTCGGCGTCATCGATGCCGACAGCTTCGGCGAGCCGTGCCACCGGCCCGGCGGCATCGCCCGACAGCAGCGCCACCTTCAGGCCGCGCGCGCGCAGGGCGGCGATGGTGGCGGCGGCGTCGGCGCGGGCGCGCTCGGCGAACCCAAAGCGCACCGGCGCGCGGCCGGGCCGGGCGAGCCACAGCTCGGGGCCGGCGGGCGCATCGGCGGCGGCGACATCGCAAAACCCCCGGCTGCCCAGGCGCGTCTGCCCCCCCAGCGTTGCCAG
>DAHWBL010000084.1 GCA_027323595.1 Acetobacteraceae bacterium
GCTGCTGCACATCACCACCATCCTGCGCACCCACCCCGACGTGCTGGCCGATTATCATCGCCGCTTCCGCTACATTCTGGTGGACGAGTACCAGGATACCAATGTGGTGCAGTATCTGTGGCTGCGCCTGCTCGCCCAGGGAGCGGGGGAATCGGGGGCGGGGGAAGTGGGTGCGGGGCGGCGCAACATCTGCTGCGTCGGCGACGACGACCAGAGCATCTATTCCTGGCGCGGCGCGGAGGTGGAGAACATCCTGCGCTTCGAGCGTGATTTCCCCGGCGCGCGGATCGTCCGGCTGGAGGCGAATTACCGCTCCACCGCGCCGATCCTGGCCGCCGCCAGCACGCTGATCGCGCATAACGAGGGCCGGCTGGGCAAGACGCTGTATCCCGGCCGCGCCGACAGCGCGGGGGAGAAAATCCAGGTCCTGTCGGTCTGGGATTCCGACGAGGAGGCGCGCGCGGTCGGCCAGCGCATCGAGGCGCTGCGGGCGGACGGGCACGACCTGTCACAGATCGCCATCCTGGTGCGCATCGGCGCGCAGACCCGCGCCTTCGAGGAGCGGATGATCCATCTGGCCATCCCCTACCGGGTGGTCGGCGGGCTGCGCTTTTACGAGCGCGCCGAAATTCGCGACGCCATCGCCTATCTGCGGGTGGTCAACCAGCCCAATGACGACCTCGCCTTCGAGCGCATCGTCAATGTGCCGCGCCGCGGCGTCGGCGAGCAGGCGCTGCGGACCATGCACGAGACCGCGCGCGCCGACGCCGTGCCGCTCGCCGAGGCCGCCGCCCGGCTGCTCGTCGCCGGCGGCCTCAAGGGCCGCGCCCGCGCCGCCATCGCCGAGCTGCTCGCCGCGATCGCCCGCTGGCGAGCCCAGCTCGCCGCCGAGGGCCACGCCACCATGCTGGCCAGCCTGCTCGACGAAAGCGGCTACACCGCGATGTGGCAGGCCGACCCCGCGCCGGACGCGCCGGGGCGGCTTGAAAACCTCAAGGAGCTGCTGCGCGCGGTCGCCGAGTTCGACAGCCTCGCCGGGTTTTTGGACCATGTCGCGCTGGTGATGGAACATGACGACACCCCCGACGCCGCGCGGGTCAGCCTGATGACGCTGCACGCCGCCAAGGGGCTGGAGTTCGACAGCGTGTTCCTGCCCGGCTGGGAGGAGGGGCTGTTCCCCAGCCAGCGCGCGCTCGACGAATCGGGCAACAAGGGGCTGGAGGAGGAGCGCCGCCTCGCCTACGTTGGGCTCACCCGCGCGCGCCGGCGCGCCATCGTCAGCCATGCCGCCAACCGGCGCATCTACGCCACCTGGCAAAGCTCGATCCCCAGCCGCTTCATCGAAGAGCTGCCGGACGAGCAGATCGAGCATGTCGGCGGCGCGCGCGCCGAGCGCGAGGCCCGGCTGCTGGCCCCGCCCGGCGGCTTCTCCGGCTTTGGCGGTTCGGGCTTTGGCGGTTCGGGCTTTGGGGGGGCAAGCTTCCCGCTCACCGCCCGCCGCGCCGGCGAGCCGGCGCCGTGGGAAGCCGCCGCGCGCCCGCCGCGGGCCGAACAGATCAGCGTGGGCACCCGCGTGTTCCATCAGAAATTCGGCTACGGCATCGTCACCGCCACCGCCGACGACCGGCTGGACATCGCCTTCGACAAGGCCGGGGACAAGCGCGTGCTCGACCGCTTCGTTGAACGCGCATGAGCCCGCCCACCGCCATCCTGCGCCCGGCCACCGCGCTGGAGACCGTGTTCGTCGAGCAACTGCCGCCCGACGCCCTGCCGGCGTTCGAGGCGGCGTTCGCCACCGTGTGCGGCACCGTCGCGCTGTTTCTCGATGAGAGCACCGATCTGTGGCGGGTCGAGGGGGTGAAGGACCAGGGCAGCGGCGAGGCGGAGCTGGCCACCGCGCTGAGCCTGGCGCGCCTGGTCACCGGCATCGCCGCCCCGCTTGGCCGCCACGCCACCGAATCCGAGGGCTGGCTCGCGCGCACCCGCTCGGCCTTCCCCGAACAGGCGGTGGGGCGGCGGTTCGTCATCCGCGGCACCCATCTGCCGCCGGGCGCCACGCCGGGACGGCTGTTGATCCGGCTGGATGCGGGGGTGGCGTTCGGGTCGGGCGAACATGGCTCGACGCGCGGCTGCCTGCGCGCGCTGGAACGGGTGGCGCACCGCCGCCCGCGCCGGATCATCGATGTGGGCACCGGCTCGGGCATTCTCGCGCTGGCGGCGGCGGCGCTGCTGCGTCGCGGGGTGCTGGCGACCGACAACGACCCCTGGGCGGTGCGGGTGCTGGCGGAGAACGCGCGGCTGAACCAGCTTCATCTGCTGGTGCGCGGGGTGCTCGCCAACGGCTGGAACGCCCGCGCGATCCGCGCCGGCGCCCCGTATGACCTGATTTTCGCCAACATCCTGGCCCGGCCGCTCTGCCGGATGGCGCGCGACCTCGCCGCGCATCTGGCGCCGGGCGGCACCGTGATCCTGGCCGGGCTGCTCGCCAGCCAGGCGCCGATGGTGCTCGCCGCCCATCGCCGCCAGGGGCTGGTGCTCGAAGCGGGCCTGGCCGAGGGGGCCTGGACGACGCTGATCCTGCGCCGCCGATGAGCCCCTTCGTGCCGTGCGGCCTATTTACGCCAGAGTTGCGGGATCATGCAGCGCGACAGGCCGATATCGGCCAGCTCGGAGTCGGTCAGGCTGGAGAGTTCCTCCATCGCCGAGGCCCGCGCCCGCACCTCGTGCCACGCATCCATCAGCCGCGCGAAGCGCCGGCCAAGACCGCGCAGCGACTGCACGATCGACGCCGCGAGGGCGGCGTCCGCATTGAGCTCGGGGTAGAAATGGTCGCGTGTGGCAGCCATATCGGCTCTCCTTGCCAAGGCAAACAGTGGACCGGCGCCGGAGTGGGTCGGCAGCGCGCTGTTGCTATGGAGACTTATATTCCGTGGACGGAGCATATTCACGCGCAAATCCTGAAATACAGGATTGCGTCAATCGGGCGCCGGGCTTGATCCAGATCAATGCGCCCGCCCGCGCGCCCCGTGGGGAGCGCCGTCGGCGCGCCTCAGCGGGTCGGCTTGCGATCGAAAATGCGCGGCAGGTCGGACCGGGTGATGCCGATATCGGCCAGCTCGGCGTCGCTCATCCGGCTCAGCTCGGTCATCGCACGGGCACGCTCGCGCACCTGGTGCACGTAGGAGGCAAGCCGGGCAAACGGATTGAAAACCCCGGCGCGGCCAGCGAAAACCCCCTCGGCGGTGTGGGTCAGGATGCTCATGATGGTCTCCGAAACTTCCAGCGCGGCACCGATGTCCCAAGCGGGCCGGCTCCGTCGCGCTGCACCGCAACATATGGCAGCCTAAGTGACGTTTTCCAGCAAAAAAACGCTCCATCAGCCATGCGAAATTGTTTGGACTCGACGGTGATTCATGCGTAATCAGAATACCAAATCCGCGCCATCAGAAAAACTCGCGGCCCTGCGCGCCGCCCTGCACGACCGCGGCCTCGCCGGCTTCGTCATCCCGCGCGGCGACGAGCATCTGGGCGAATACGTGCCCCGATCCGCCGAGCGGCTGCGCTGGATCAGCGGCTTCTCCGGCAGCGCCGGCCTCGCCGTGGTGCTGGCGGACCAGGCCGCGCTGTTCACCGATGGCCGCTACCAGCTCCAGGCCACCGCCGAGCTGGACCCCGCGCTCTGGCAGGTCCGGCACCTGATCGAGCAGCCCCCCTTCGCCTGGATCGCCGCCACCGCCGGAACCGGCGCGCGCATCGGCTACGATCCATGGCTGATCAGCGAGGAACAGCTCGACCGCGCCCGCACCGCCGGCCTGGACATGGTGGCCTGCGAGCCCAGCCCGATCGACCTCGCATGGACCGACCGCCCGGCGCCGCCCGCCACCACCCTGCTCGCCCACCCGCTGCGCTTCGCCGGACAGGACAGTGCCGCCAAGCGCGCCGCCATCGCCACCCAGCTCGACGAGGCCCGCACCGACGCCGCGGTCATCACCGACCCCGCCTCGATCGCCTGGCTGCTCAACATCCGCGCCGGCGACATCCCCGCCACCCCGGTCGCGCTCGCCTTCGCGCTGGTCCGCGCCGACGCCACCGTGATGCTGTTCCTCGACCCCGCCCGCGTGCCCGCCCCGCTGCGCGCCGAGCTCGGCCCGGGCGTCACCATCGCCGACCGGCACGGCCTGCCCGCCGCGCTCGCCGCGCTGTCCGGGCAGCGGGTGCGCGTCGATGCCGCCGGCAGCCCGGCCTGGTTCGCCCAGACCCTGCGCGCCGCGGGTGCCACCGTGATCGACGGACCCGACCCCTGCCTGCTGCCCAAGGCCTGCAAGAACGAGGTCGAACAGAACGGCGCGCGCCGCGCCCATCTGCGCGACGCCTCCGCGCTGTGCCGCTTTCTCGCCTGGCTGGCCCGCCAGGCCCCCGGCCAGACCGACGAGATCGCGGCGGCCGCCCACCTGCTCGATCTGCGCTGCGCGCTGCCCGAATTCCACGGCGAGAGCTTCAACGCCATCTCCGGCGCCGGCCCCAACGGCGCGATCATCCATTATCGCGTGTCCGCCGCCTCCAACCGGCGGCTGGGCCCTGACGCGCCCTATCTGATCGATTCTGGAGCACAATATCTCGACGGCACCACCGACGTTACCCGCACGGTCTGGATCGGCCCGGCCACCCCGCCCGACGCGCTGATCGACCGCTATACCCGCGTGCTGCGCGGCCACATCGCCATCGCCACCCTGGTCTTTCCCGACGGCGTC
>DAHWBL010000086.1 GCA_027323595.1 Acetobacteraceae bacterium
AGCTTCGCGGCCCGCGCGGCCGGCTTGCCGTCGGGCGCGTTCGCGATGTCGAAGGCGGCGACATGGCCCACCCCCAGCGCGATCAGATCACGCGCGAAATATTCCCCGACCTCGCCGAACCCGATGAACCCGACCCGCGCAATCATGCGCCGCCCCAGATCCGCGCCGGCACGAACACCTGCCCCGCCATCAGTTTGCGCGCGGTGCGCAGCAACGCCGACCGGCGGATCGCGAGCCCCGCCCCGCTTCCCTCCACTTCCATCTCGACGGTGAAAAACCCTGTCGGATGCTCGACCTCCAGCAACCGCACCGCGCCCTCGGCGGACACCCTGGCCACCTCGTGCGCCACCGACCCCTCCAGCACCGCCGCGGTCGCCACCGACACCGCGCCCAGCACGCCGATCGCCTTGTGCACGCGCCGGGGAATGAAGGTGCGGGTGCCGATCGCCCCGCCATGCGCGGGCGCGCACACCAGCGACATTTTCGGCACCGTCTTGTTGGTCACATCGCCCAGATTCATCATCCGCCCGGCCTGCAGGCGGATGCTTTCCACCCGCCGGCACAACTCGGCGTTCGCCTCGATCGCCTCGGGGCTTTCCTGCCCGGTGATGCCGAAATCCGCCACGTTCAGGATCACCACCGGCATGCCGTTGTCGATCAGCGTCACGGCAACCCCGTCGATCACGTCGCGCACCTTGCCGGTCGGCAGCAGCGCCCCACAGCTCGATCCGGCGACATCGAGAAAATCGATCGGGATCGGTGCCGCGGTTCCCGGCACGCCATCGATGCGCGCCTCGCCGTCATAGTCCACCACCCCGCCGGGCGTGCGCACATGCGCCACCGCCAGGGTGGAGGTGTTGACCATGTGGATGCGCACATCGGTCACCGCGCCGGTCGCCGCCACCAGCCCCTGCTCGATCGCGAACGGCCCGACGCCGGCCAGCATGTTGCCGCAGTTCTGGCTGTCATCCACCCGCGGCTCGTCCACCACCACCTGCAGGAACAGATAATCCACATCCGCGTCCGGCCGGCTCGCCGGCCCCACCACCGCCACCTTCGACGTCAGCGGATCGGCCCCGCCCACCCCGTCGATCTGCCGCTTGTCGGGCGAGCCCATCGCGGCGAGCAGCACCGCATCGCGCACGCCGCGTTCGGCGGGCAGATCACGGGCGAGAAAAAACGGTCCCTTCGAGGTGCCGCCACGCATCAGCGTGCAGGCGATCGCGGTCTGCATCGTCGCCTCCGTTCAGATGTAGGTCAGGCCCTTTTTCGCCAGCGTCTCGCGCATGCCATAGATGTCGAGCCCAAGCTCGCCGGAGCGCAGCCGCTCGCGCTTGGCCACCTCGTCGGATTCGCGCTTGCGCGCCTTGGCCAGCACCGCCTCGGCCTCGTCCAGCCGCACCACCACCACCCCGTCATCATCGGCCACGATCACGTCGCCCGGATGGATCGCAGCACCCGCGCAGACCACCGGGACGTTCACATCCCCCAGCGTCTCCTTCACCGTGCCCTGCGCGCACACCGCCTTCGACCAGACCGGAAACCCCATCTCGGTCAGCACCGCGACGTCGCGAACCCCCGCATCGATGACCAGGCCCAGCACCCCGCGCGCGCGCACCGATTCCGCCAGCAGATCGCCGAAATACCCGGCATCGGACGGCGAGAACGGCGCCACCACCAGGATGTCGCCGGCATGGCACTGCTCGACCGCCACATGGATCATCCAATTGTCCGCCGGCGGCACCGACACCGTCACCGCGCTGCCCGCGATCGCCGCCCCGCGATAGATCGGCCGCATATAGGAGGCGAGCAGCCCCTTGCGCCCCTGCGCCTCATGCACCGTGGCCACCCCGCAGGCGGCAAGCCCGGCCGCCGTCGCCGGACCAACCCGCGAAATATGCTGAACCACCACCGCCATCGCCGCCCTCCATCCCTTACACACTCGTCTTACACGAGCGTTTAACCCATTTTAGCCCCCGGCGCCAGAGGCATACTCTGTACCAATTTATAGAAGTTTTTTGGTTCTTTTTTACAAAAAAGAACCCTCTTCCTTCAGTCAAAATCCCCCGCCAAAGCCGCCCGAGTGGCTTCGGCCAGCACCGCCATATGGCTATAGTTCGGATGCGAAAGCCCCAGGACCACCTCGGCACCGGCCGCGCGGAAGGCGGCGATCTGCGCGGCGGTGAAATGGAAATGCACGAACTGCACGGACGACGCCTTGCCATCCGCGGCGGTGCGGTCCTGGTCGGTATCCGGGGTGGCCACGATCTTCTGGCCGCCGACGCTGATGAAGGCGGTCTCCTCGATGCCGCCGAGCTGGCCCAGCACGCGCTTGCGGCGGATCGGGTCGTCGATCTCGATCATGAAGGTGGCGACCAGCTCGTCGCCGCGGGGGATCAGCGGGTTATAGGCTTCCAGCTCGTCGGGGATCTGTGCCGCGCCGCCTTTTTCGATCCACAGCATCTCGTGGATCTGCATCCACATGGTCGCGCGGTTCTCGAAATAAAACGTCGCGCTCGGCCCCACCGCGACGCGGCGGTCGCGCTTCAGCAGTGCCATCTCGCGGCGCTTGTCGGCGCGCAGCCTGCCATATTCCGCCATCGGCATGATGTCGGCCGCACTGATCGCATGGGTCTGGCTCATGGCTCGGTCCCTTTCCATCCATAGGCTCGTGCCAGAAGTTGGATCGGGTGGCGCAGAAGTGAAGGCGCCGGCGCGCTGCCGCCGAGCTTTTCCACCCCTTGCAGAATATGCACGCCGGCCAGCGGACATTCGGAGGTGACGAACTGCTTGTCGCCATTGGCCACCGTGCGTGCCACCGGCTTGCCGATCTTGAGCGCGGTCTCGAAATTGCCTTTCTTGAAGCCCCAGGCGCCGCCATGGCCCGAACAGCGCTCGATCACCTCGACATCGGCGCCGGGGATCAGCCGCAGCAGCTCCGCACCCTTCTGCCCCATGTTCTGCGCCCGCGCGTGGCACGCCAGATGGATCGCCACCGACGCGGCCACCGGCTGCATCCCCTCGGCGAGCCCCTCGCGGCGCGCGATATCGACGATATATTCGGAAAGATCGAAGCTGGCCTTGGACAGTTTCGCCACCAGCGGATCGTCGGGCAGGATCAGCGGCCACTCGAATTTCAGCATCAGCGCGCAGGACGGCACCAGCGCGATCACGTCATAGCCACGATCGATCCACCCGCCCAGCTCGGCGGCCACCGCGCGCGCCGAACCGGCCACCTCGCCGATCAGCCCCTGTTCCAGCCTGGGCATTCCGCAACAGCCCGGATAGACGACCTCGCTCACCACGCCGTTGCGCGCCAGCACGTGCCGCGCGGCGAGCCCCACCTCGACATCGTTGGAATTGCCAAAGCAGGTGGCATAGATCACCGCCCGACGCCCGAACGCCGGCGCCGTGACATTGATTTCCGGCGCCTCGGCCGAGCGCGCCACCAGGCTGCGCGCCTCATATTCGGGCAGTGCCGCGTCACGATCCAGCCCGGCGAATTTTTCCAGCAGCGGGCGCGTGAGGCCGTTGCCGCGCGCGCTCGCCCAGTTGGCGACACCCGAGATCGCACCAGCGATCTTCGCGTTGCGGTCGGTCTGCGCGAGCTGGCGGTCGGCAAAGCTTACCCCGCCGCGCGCGGCCTCGGCGGCGCGCGCGCGCAGCATCAGATGCGGAAAATCCAGATCGAACGCGTGCGGCGGCACATAGGGGCATTTGGTCATGAAGCACAGGTCGCACAGCGTGCAGGCCGCCACCACCGGGGCGAAATCCTTCGCATCGACGCTGTCCAGCTCACCGGTCTTGGATTCGTCGATCAGATCGAACAGGCGCGGAAACGAATCGCACAGATTGAAGCAGCGGCGACAGCCATGGCAGATGTCGAACACCCGGTGCAGCTCGGCATCGAGCTTGACCGGATCGACGAAGTCCGGGTCCTGCCAGGCGATCGGGTGGCGGGTCGGGGCATCGAGGCTGCCTTCACGCATCGCGGGGCTCCATCAACTACACGTCGCAACGGGAGAAATTCGGGCCACACATAGCAAAGGGGGCTCGCGCCCCCTTCACCATGCGGCAATGCGAGCGGATCAGGCCGACAGTTCGGCCAGCGCGCGCTGGAACCGGCCGGCGTGCGAGCGCTCGGCCTTGGCAAGTGTCTCGAACCAGTCGGCGATCTCGTCGAACCCTTCCTCGCGCGCGGTGCGCGCCATGCCCGGATACATGTCGGTGTATTCGTGCGTTTCGCCGGCCACCGCCGAGGCGAGGTTCTTGTCGGTCGGGCCGATCGGCAGCCCGGTCGCCGGGTCGCCCACCGCTTCGAGATATTCCAGATGCCCGTGCGCATGCCCGGTCTCGCCCTCGGCGGTGGAACGGAACACCGCGGCGACATCGTTATGGCCCTCGACGTCGGCCTTCTGCGCGAAATACAGATAGCGGCGATTGGCCTGACTCTCGCCGGCGAATGCCTCCTTCAGATTGTCTTCGGTCTTGCTGCCCTTGAGCGCGGCCATCGCATCCTCCGTGGGGGGTGAAATCAATGTGAGTCGAATCCGCAGGCGGGCCACGGGGCGCGGTCCGGCCGGTGGATCAGAGCTCATAAATTGGCCCCCCAACCCGGCTTCGTCAATGCGACCCCGCCTGGTTTTGTGGCGCACCCGCGCCCGAGGTTCGCCGCAGCCGCAACCGGCGGATGCGGCGCGGATCGGCCTCCAGAATGCGGAACTCCGCCCCGGACGGATGGCTGATCACCTCGCCGCGCGTGGGAATGCGCCCGGCCAGGGTGAACACCAGCCCGCCCATGGTGTCGATGTCGGCCTCGCGCTCGTCATCGGTCAGGATCGGGCCATAGCGCGCCTCGAACTCCTCCACCGCCATCAGCGCGTCGATGTCGAGCGCCCCGTCCGCCCGCTCGATCACCAGCGGCCCGGCCACCTCGTCATGCTCGTCGGCGATGTCACCGGTGATCGTCTCCACCAGGTCCTCGATCGTCACCAGCCCATCGATGCCGCCATATTCATCCACCACCAGCGCCAGATGCATCCGCGCCTGGCGCATCTGCAACAGCAGATCCAGCACCGGTATCTGCGGCGCGATCATCAGCGGCTGGCGCAGGATCGCGCGCAGATCGAACTGCTCGGCCCGGCCGATATAGGCGAACACGTCCTTGATATGGACCATGCCCACGATGTCATCCAGCTCCTCGCCATACACCGGCAGGCGCGAATGGCCCTCGCCACGGATGCGCGCGATCGCCTGGTCCAGCGTCACGTCGGCGGCCATGGCGACGATGTCGGCGCGCGGCACCATCACATCATCCGCGGTGGTGCCGCGCAGCCGCAGCACATTGGCGATCAGCGCGCGCTCCTGCCGATCGAGCTCGGGGCGCTGCCCGGGCGCGTGCGGCGCGCTCGCCGCCTCCTGCACCAGCTCGGCGATCGATTCGCGCACCGAGGGCTCGGCATGCCGCCGCCAGATCAGCGCCCGCAGCCGCGCCAGCAATGCCGGGTCGGCCGCCCGCCCATGTCCGTTCTCGCCGCTCATCGCGCACCCCGCCACGGGTTGGGCACGCCGATGCGCGCCAGCACCCGCGCCTCCGCCTGCTCCATCGCGCGCGCCTCTCCGGCCTGCTGGTGGTCATGGCCCAACAGATGCAGACAGCCATGCACCACCAGATGCGCCAGATGGTCGCCCGGCCGCCGCCGCGCCGCCGCCGCCTCGCGCCGCACCGTGCCCAGCGCCAGCACCAGCTCGCCGGGCATGCCCGGTCCCGCCGGCGCGAAGCTCAGCACGTTGGTCGCGCGGTCGATGCCGCGATGGCGCGCGTTCAGCCGCCGCACCGCCCGGTCGTCGGCGAGCACGATGGTCGCCGCCACCCCCGCCGCGCCGGCCGCCCGCGCGGCGATCAGCTCGGCGCGCGGCACCGTCCGCCGCCAGCCCGGGGCCGCGACGATGATCTCGGTCCCGCCGGCATCCTCGCCGGCGGGCGGGCTACTTCGCGGACGCATCGTTCTCGCGGCGCACCCGCTCGCGCCGCTGGGTGTCGAGCTCGGCGGTGGCGCGCTGCTCATAGGCATCGACGATGCGCGCCACCAGCGGATGGCGCACCACGTCGCGCTTGTCGAACCGCGCCACCGCGATCCCCGGCACGCCTTCCAGCGTGTCCAGCGCGTCGCGCAGCCCGCTGCGCTGCCCGGCCGGCAGATCGACCTGGCTGAGATCGCCGGTGATCACCATGCGCGTGCCCTCGCCCATGCGGGTGAGGAACATCTTCATCTGCACCGGCGTCGTGTTCTGCGCCTCGTCCAGGATGACGAACGCATGCGCCAGCGTGCGCCCGCGCATGAAGGCCAGCGGCGCCACCTCGATCTCGCCATTGCCCATCCGCCGCACCACCTGATCGGCGGCCATCATGTCGCCCAGCGCGTC
The DNA here is from genome assembly GCA_027323595.1 of Acetobacteraceae bacterium. GTDB lineage: Bacteria > Pseudomonadota > Alphaproteobacteria > Acetobacterales > Acetobacteraceae > CAIVDX01. Next base: position 6,427 of record DAHWBL010000086.1, read on the forward strand.
ATAGAGCGGGCGCAGATACGGATCGACCTTCTCCTTCAGATCACCAGGCAGGAACCCCAGCCGCTCGCCCGCCTCCACCGCCGGCCGCGACAGCACGATGCGATCGACCTTGCCGGCCTGCAGCATCGCCACCGCCTGCGCGACGGCCAGATAGGTCTTGCCGG
>DAHWBL010000112.1 GCA_027323595.1 Acetobacteraceae bacterium
AACTCGATGAATTCGCCGACCAGTTGATCCCTGAATTGCAGAATCGTGGCCTGATCAGGGTGGGCTACGAGGGCACCACCCTGCGCGAGAACATGGGCCTCGCGCGTCCGCCCAGCCGCTATCGCGCGGTTTAAGGCAGACGCACGAACACCTGGTCATCGCGGACGGAAAGTTCGATTTTTTGCAGGCGGTAGCGTGGATCGCCGGGATGGCGGCCGGTGCGCAAATCGAACTCGAAGCCGTGCCAGGGGCAGATCACATGGCGCTCGCCGGCGAAGCACAGGCCGTCGGTGGTGCGCTCGGCGGTCACGGTCTCGCTCACCCGGTTGAACACTCTGCCCTGACAGACCGGCCCGCCGAAATGCGGACAATGGTTGCGCCAGGCGAGCAGGTCGCCATCGACGCGAAACACCCCGACCTCGACGCCGTCCACGGCAAAAATCCGATAGTCACCCTCGGCAAAATCGCTGGTCTGGCCGAGAAAAATCTCGCTCATCGAAAACTCCCTATAATCCGGCCGCCGGGCGGCCATACCACATGGCGACATCGAACAGATTGAGCCCCGCGCCGCGGATCACCGCACAGGCCAGCGTGACCGCCTCGGTCGCGGTCACGCTGTCGGCGGCGAACGGCTCAGGCTCGGCATCGGCGCGTTCGGACTTCGCCGCATACAGGCGGATCACCGCGGTGAGCACCGCGCGCATGGCCTCGTCGCTCACCTGTCCGGGCGCGCCGGCGGCCAGGGCCGCGTTGGTCGCGGCGATGAAATCCGCGCCGGTCACGCCGTCACGGCGGCCGAGGGCGGGCTCGCCGGGCTGGTCAATTTGTGTTTCGGCACCTCGAGATTGAATATCCGCGCGGCATTGAGGCCAAGGATGTTGCGCTTGGCCTGCTCGGTGAGGAAGGGCAGGGTGGTGATCGCCGCCGGCAGATCAAAATCCCAATGCGGCCAGTCCGACGCGAACAGCAATTGCGTGTCGGCGTTGATCGCCTCGAAGGTTGCCTCGGTGAGTTTGAGATTGCTGCGTTCCAGCGGCTGCGAGGTGAAATACATCTCGCGGATGTATTCGCTCGGACGACGCTTGAGCTGCGGCGCCTCCGACGTGCGCATCTGATATTCCGCATCCAGCCGCTGCATCATGAACGGAACCCACGCCAGCCCGCTTTCCACCCAGATCATCTTGAGGCGCGGAAACCGCTCCGGCAGTCCGTTGATCACCCAGTTGGCCAGATGGATCATGTTGAAATAGGCGAACGAGATGGCGTGCATGGTCAGGAAGCGATTGACCTGCTTCATCGATTCGTCGCCCCAGTGAAAGCCGGCATGAAACGCGAGCGGCAGGCCGGTTTCCTCGATCATCGCGTAGAGCCGCATATAGTCGTTGTGGTGCACCGGCTTGTAGCGCGTGGAGGTAACGGTGAAGCCGATCACGCCAGGCTTGCCGGCGAACTCCTCCACAACCTTGCAGCATCCGTCAGGATCGTTGAACGGCAGATAGATCATGCCGGCGAGCCGTGGGTCATCGGGCAGCACGCGCTCGATCAGCCAGCGATTGAAGGCGGTGCCGAGCGCGGTCTCGATCTCGGGCTGCGGGTGCATGCCCAGCGTCAGCATCGGCGTGGGGAACACCACCATGCGGTCGATGCCCATGCTGTCCATGGCGCGCTGGGTGAGAATGGTCTGCCGATGCGGCCCGCCGGTGGGGGTGGGCTCGGCAAGCTGCGCCTGGTGCTGGATGCGGCCATAGACATCCTGAAAATTCATCCCCGCCTGGATGTTCAGCAGCCCCGGCGGAGCGCCGACGCGGTCCTGGAAGGATTTGGCCATGTGGCGGATGACGTCATTGTCGATGCGGTCCGTGACCTCCGACCAGAAGGCGGTTTCGGTGACGTGGGCATCTATATCGACAACAAAATAATCCGCCAGCTCACGGGATTGCTCGACGGCGTGGGCAAGAATGTCGCGCGTGTCGGTGCGGATGCCGATTTTGGGCAGCTCGTGCGGCGAGCCCGGTTGGCGGTCGATTTTGTTCATGGTGCTTCCCCCCGATCCTTGCGGCCAGCATGCCACGGGCGGCGGATTTGTGAAGGGTGGGCGTCAGCGCCGCGCGAACGTGTGGTCCAGCCAGTCCAGCACCAGGTCGGCGATGGTGTCGGCATTGTCCTCCATCATCAGCATGTGGCCGTTGCCGTCGATGCCGTGATCGGCCAGCCAGACATACTCCGCGTGCGCGCCCTGCGCGCCGGCCCACGCGGCGATCGGCTCGTCGATGTCGCGCGGATGGTCAAGGTCCTCGGTGCCGGTGATGAGCAGAATGTGTTTGCCGGCAAGGCATGTCGGGTCGATGACGCGAAGCTGGGTCGCCTCGGTGTTCTGCCGCTCGAACAACAGGCGCGCGGCCGTGGCGGTCAGCATGCGCGCGTAGCCAGGTACCGCGGCGCGGGGGAACCGCGCGCTGTCGCCGACCAGCTTGTGGGTCACGAAATCCGCGTCATGCAGGACAAGGCCCCGACGGCGCAGGCGGCCCAGGCGGCCGGGGGTGCGCACCCAGACCTCATCGTCGGTCGCGCGCTCGACCGTGCCGACCGGCTGGATGTTGCCCGGTGGGGCCGGCGCGAGGGCGACGATGCCGACCACACGGTCCGCGCGCAGTTCGGCGAGGCGCCAGCCCAGCGCGCCGCCCATCGAATGGGTCACCAGCACCACCGGCCCCTCGGCCTTGTCGATCACCCCGGCAAGGCCCTGGCAGAGCAGCTCGCCGGTGATCAGCTCCGGGGCGATGGCGCCGCTGCGGCCATGGCCGGGCCAGTCGGGAACCAGGGTGGGATAGCCGCGGGCGGCAAAGCGATCGGCCCAGCCTGGGTGTCCGTCGGCGGTGACGCGCCAGCAACTGCCGGTGTGGCCGCCGCCATGGATCAGCACCAGGGTCGGGTGGCGGGTCGGCGAGACCGGGGTGAGCTGGTCGAAATAGACGCCGAGCGGGTCGGTGACGAACTGGCCGCGCTGCTGGATCATCGCACCTGCGCTGCCGGCGGTCAGCGAACGGTCTCGACAAGAAAGCGCGGCGCGCTGAGCGCGGTCGGGCGCGCCAGGGTGAGGCGGATATCGAAGGCCGAGCCACCCTCGGGCGGACAGATCAGCTTCAAGGTCCCGCCGAAGCGGGTGATGGTGCCGTGGCAAAGCCACAGCCCAAGCCCGGCGGTGGCGGAATGTCCGGCCTGGCCGGCAGGCTGCCCGGCGGCAAACGGCTCGAAGATGCTGGCGCGCTGATCGGGGGGCACCACCGGGCCATTGTCGGCCACGCGCAGCCGCAACTGTCCGGAGTCGATGTCGGCGGTGATGGTGATCTGGCGATGGCCTTGGACCGTTGCCAGCCCGTCACGCGCATGGATCAGCAGATTGGCGAGCGCCTGCTCCAGCGGCGCGGCACGCCCCAGCACCGGCGGCAGATCCTCGGCCAGCTCGGTGCTCACCGCGATCTGTTCCTGATACAGCGCGGATTGGGTCAGCAGCAGCGCGCCCTCGACCATGCCAACCACCGGCACCGCGGCCAGCGCACCGTCGTCATGACGGCCAAAGGCCCGCAGATGCTCAACGATATGGCGCGCGCGCATCGCCTGATCGACGATCAGCCGCAGGCGTTTGCGCACCCGCACGGCGGCTTCGTCGGGTGGCAGATCAAGATCGGCGGCGGCGTTCTCGGCGGCGAAGGACATCACCGCGATCGGCTGGTTCAGCTCATGGGCGATGCCGGTGGCAAGGTCGCCCAGCGTGGCGAGCTTGGAGGCGCTGAGCAACTGGTCGAGCATGGCGTGTTCGCGGGTGATGTCGCTGATCTTGCCGATCAGCTCGAAGCGCCCGCGCGTGCGCTCGGCCCCGCGCCGGCCGCTGATCTGTAACCAGACCGGCTGGCCGTCATGGCCGACCGCCTCGATGGTGGTGCTCGCCTCGCCGGTCTTGCCGACCTCGCGCACGAAGGCGCGCAGCAGGGCGCGCTCGGTGGGGCCAAAGCGCGGCAGACGGCAGATGCGTTCCAGATTGTCGCTGATGAAGCTTGGCGTGAAACCGCCATGCGGCCCTGCCTCGCCGGCGAACAGGGCGGTGGAGAGATCGCGAATGAGGTTCTCCACCCGCCGCCGGGCAAGCATTTCGGCGTCGCGCAGAAAGCCCATGTCGGCGACCCGCTGGCGCTCGCGGCGGCGTGCGCGGGTGGTGGTGAGCAGCAGCATCAGCAGTCCGGCGATGAGCGGCAACGCCGCCGCGAGCGCGCGTGCGAGCGGACGCTGCCGGGCGATCACCGCCGCGTCGACCGCCGCGGTGGGTTCGGAGGCGACCGCGACCAGCCCGTGCACCGGCAACAGCCGGTAGCCGGACAGCAGCGGCTGGCCGGTGACGCCGCTGGTCATCTCCAGCGCGCCCCCCGACGAGCCGGCCAGCAGGCGCATCAGGCTTTCGGATATATGGTCGTGGTTGTTCGACATCGGCCTGCCGCCGCCGACATGGCCGATGACCTCGCCATCCTCGGCGCGGGCAAGGCTGATCCAGCCTTCGTCGAGCGGTGTCGCCGGAGCCAGCAGATCGCCGAGCCGCGCGGCGTCGGTGGAGATCACCGCGACCCCCAGAAGCTGACCGCGCGCGTCGGCGAAGCCGCGGGCAAACTGGATGCGCAGCACGTGGCTGGTGCGCCCGACCACCGGCGTGGGAATGAAGGTGCGTCCTGGATTGGCCGCGCCATA
>DAHWBL010000134.1 GCA_027323595.1 Acetobacteraceae bacterium
TCTGCTCGCTGCCGGCCCGCTCGGCCTCGGCCAGATGGGTCATGATGGCGACCAGCGCGATGCCGGCGAGGCGGTCAGGCGAGGCGGCGAGGCTGGCGACCTCGGCCGCCGACAGGCCCAGCCGGTTCATGCCGGTATCGACATGCAGCAGCGCCGGCAGGCTTTGTCCGCGCGCGCGGGCCTGCGCGGTCCAGGCGTCGATCTGCCCGAGGTCGTTCAGCACCGGGTGCAGCCGGGCGGCGGCGAACGCGTCGGCCGGCGCGAAGCCGAGCCCGTTCAGCACGCCGATCCGCGGCTGTGGCAGGGCGGCGCGCAGCGCCAGCGCCTCGTCCAAGGTGGCGACGAAGAAATCATCGCAGCCGGCGGCGGCGAGCGCGGTGGCAACCGCGATGGCGCCCAGGCCGTAGCCATCCGCCTTGACCACCGCGGCCGCGCGCGCGCCGGCCCGCGTGGCGGCGGCGCGCCCGGCGAGCAGGCGCCAGTTCGCAACGATCGCGCCCAGATCGACCTCAAGGCGCGTGGGCGCGCTAATGCCCATGCGGATCGTGATGCGTGTCCAGATCGCCGAAGCGGGTGAATTCGGCCTCGAAAAACAGCGGGATGGTGCCGGTGGGGCCGTGGCGCTGCTTGGCCAGCGACAATTCGGCCTTGTTGTGGACCTGCTCCATGTCCTGCTGCCATTTGTCCATCGCGGCGTTGAATTTCTCGCTGTTGTCGAAATTCATCTCCTTGGGCATCCGCGCCTGGAGGTAGTATTCGTCGCGATAGACGAACATCACCGCGTCGGCGTCCTGTTCGATGGTGCCGGATTCGCGCAGGTCCGACAGTTGCGGGCGCTTGTCCTCGCGGCTTTCCACCGCGCGCGACAGCTGCGACAGCGCCAGCACCGGCACCGCCAGCGATTTCGCCAGCGCCTTCAGCCCCTGGGTGATCTGGCTGATCTCCAGCACGCGGTTTTCCGGCCTGGTGCCCTCGGCGGGGCGCATCAGTTGCAGGTAGTCGATCACCACCAGCGCCAGGCCCTGCTGGCGGGCGAGCCGGCGGCAGCGGGTGCGCAGCGCCGACAGGCTGAGGGCGGGGGTGTCGTCGATGAAGATCGGCAGCGCCGACAATTCCTTGCTGGCGCCGACGAAGGCGTCGAAATCGCGTTGCTGGATCTGGCCGCGGCGGATGTCGTTGCCCGACACCCGCGCCATTTCGGCGAGCAGGCGGGTGGCGAGCTGGTCGGCGCTCATTTCCAGCGAAAAGATCGCCACCGCCTGGTTCGGCCGTCCGTTCGGGTCCTGCGCGCGCGCGCCGTCGAGCAGGAATTTGGCGGCGCCATGGGCGATCTTGGTGGCGAGCGCGGTCTTGCCCATGCCGGGGCGCCCGGCGAGGATCAGCAGGTCCGACGGATGCAGCCCGCCGGTCTTGCCGTCGAGGTCGCGCAAGCCGGTGGACAGGCCGGTGACCGCCGCGCCGTTGCGCAGCGCGGTCGCCGCTGTTTCGATCGCCTCGCCGAGCGCGCGCGACAGCGGCTGCGGCCCCTCGTGGCTGTCCTTGCTGGTGAGGTTGAACAGCGACTGCTCGGCCGCCTCGATCTGCTTGTCGGCGCCGAGTTCGTCCTCGGCGCCGAAGGCGCGGTTCACCACCACCTCACCCAGATCGATCAATTGCCGGCGCAGCCAGGCGTCGCGGATGACCTGGCCATATTCGCCGGCATTGATGATGCCCACGGTGGCGTTGAGCAGCTGCGCCAGATACGACAGGCCGCCGACCTCATCGAGCACGCCGGAATGTTCCAGCTCGGCGCGCAGGGTGACCGGGTCGGCGAGCTGCTGGTGTTCGATGCGGCGGCGGATCACGTCGAAGATGCGCCCGTTCACCGGGTCGGCGAAATGCTCGGGCAGCAGGAATTCGGCCACCCGGTCGAAGGCACGGTTGTTGGCCAGCAGCGCGCCGAGCAAAGCCTGTTCGGCCGCGAGGTTGGAGGGCGGCAGGCGCTGCGACAGGCCGAGCAGCGGGGAGACGTCATCGTTCATCGTCCCGCTATAGACCCTCTCGCGCCGCAGCGGCAGCCATCGGGCCTGTGGATAACGGTGAAACACGGGGACGGTTTGATGGCGGCGGCCCTGCCGGCGCGGCGATGGACAGCACCGGCGCGCCGGTCTAGATGCGCGCGCACCATGCGCGCTCCGTCTCGTCTCGCATTCATGTTGATCGCCGCGCTGCTCGGTGGCTGGGTGTTGGCCGCGCGGCCGGCGGCCGCGCACGCGATTTTGTTGCGCAGTGCGCCGGCCGACGGCGCCATCCTGTCCGCCGGCCCCGCCGATCTTGAATTGAATTTCAACAGCCGCATCGACGCCGCCCGCTCGCGCCTCGCGCTCACCGGTCCGGACGGGGTGACGCGCATCCTTGCCATCGCCGCCCCGGCCGCCGACCAGCTCGGCGCGCGGGCGGTGCTGTCGGTCGGCGCCTGGGTGCTGCGCTGGCAGGTGCTGGCGATCGACGGGCATATCACCCGCGGCGAGCTGCGCTTCACCGTCGCGGACCCCTGATCCGTGGCATTGCTGATCGATCTGTTCGGCTATCTGTCGGTGGTGCTGCATGGCTTCACCGTGACCGCGCAGTCGGTGGCGGTGGGCGGGGTGCTGTTTTTGGTGCTGCTCGCCCGCCCGTTCGCCGAGCGGCTGGCGCGCGGCGAGGCGTTGCTCGCGATCGTGACCAAAATCGCGCTGTTCGGCGCGCTGGGGCTGATCCTGTGCGACGCGCTGGTGCTGGCGTTGCAGGGCGCGGTGCTGGTCGGCACGCTCGATATCTCGCCGCTGGCGGTGCTGGGGGCGGATTTCGCCCGTGCGCTGCTGGTCAAGATGGCGACCGCCTCGGTGCTGGTGTTGCTGTTGTGGTTCGGCCATGGCGGGCGGCCGGGGCTGGCCGGGGGCATCGCGCTGCTGGTCGCGGCCGGGGTGGAGCTGGCGGCGGCGACGTTGACCACCCATGCCGAGGCGCGGCTGGCCGGGCAGGGGCCGCTGCTGGCGGCGGAGTGGTTTCACCAGTTCGGCGCGGCGATCTGGATCGGCGGGCTGCCGTGTTTTCTTGCCGCCCTGGCGCTGGTGCGCGACGGCGATGGCTGGCGGCTGGTGGGCGCGCGGTTTTCGCGCATGTCGATGCTGGGGGTGGTCTGCATCCTGGGGTCGGGCATCGTGATGTGGCGCGCCTATGTCGGCGATCTGGCCGGCGAGTATGGCACCGCCTATGGCGTGATGGTGTCCGCCAAGATCGCGATGTTCCTGGCGTTGCTGCTGCTGGGGCTTGGCAATTTTCTGACCGTCGCGGCGCTCGGGCGGGCTCCGGGCGCCTCGGTGCTGCGGATGCGCCGCTTCGCCGAGGTGGAGTTCGGCATCGGCATCACCATCTTTTTCGCCGCCGCCTCGCTGACCTCGGTGCCCCCGGCGGTGGATCTGACGCAGGACCGGGTGGGCTGGCAGGCGATCGTGGCGCGCAACTGGCCGGTGGTGCCCCGGCTCGCCTCGCCGGATCATGACGCGCTGGCGCAGTCCGAATTGCAGGCGCAACTGGATGGCGAGGCGGCGCGCACGGCGCAGCGCCCGCAGCCGGCCTTCGTGCCTGGCGACGGCACCATCGCGCCGCGCAACGCCGCCGACATTGCCTGGTCGGAATATAACCATCACTGGTCTGGCATTTTCGTGTTGCTGATCGGGCTGCTGGCGCTGGCCGACCGGGCCGGGCTGCGCGCGGCGCGGCATTGGCCGCTGTTGTTCCTGCTGATGGCGGGGTTTCTGGCGCTGCGGGCCGACCCCGAGGTCTGGCCGATGGGCAGCGTCGGGCTGTTGGCCAGCCTGCGCGATGTCGAGGTGCTGCAACACCGGGTGTTCGTGCTGCTGATCGTGATCTTCGGCCTGTTCGAATGGCGGGTGCGCAGCGGCGCGAACAAAAATCCGCGCGCCGCACTGGTGTTTCCGCTGATCACCGCGCTCGGCGCGGCGTTGCTGCTCACCCACACCCACGCGATCGCCAATGTGTCCGACCAGTTGTTGATCGAGATCACCCACACCCCGCTCGCGCTGGCCGGGGTGGCCGCGGGCTGGGCGCGCTGGCTGGAGCTGCGCCTGCCCGGTCGCGGCGGGCGCGTCGCCGGCTGGGTGTGGCCGGTGGCGCTGGTGCTGGTCGGGCTGATCCTGCTGGATTATCGCGAGGCCTGATCACGCATTTCGCGGTCAGCGGGACGTGGCATGCGCCTGGGCCATCGGCAGGGTGATGCGCAGCGCGAGGCCGCGCGGGGCGTGGTTGGTGGCGGTGATGTCGCCGCCGCAGGCGCGGGCGTGCTGGCGGGCGAGCCATAATCCGATACCGAAATGATTTGATCCGCCCCCCTCCGGCCGCAGGCTGTGATAGCGCTCGAAGATGCGCTCAAGCCGTGCCTGGGCAACCCCTGGCCCCTCGTCGGCGATGGTCAGCTCGGCAACGTCGCCGGTGCGCGCGAGACGAATCTCGATCCGTCCGTCCGCCGGCGAGAAGCCGCGCGCGTTGTCCATCACCGTCTCCAGGATGGTCTCCACCATCTCGTCCTGCGCGCGCACCCACACGCCAGGCTCGATCGCGGCATCGATCGGCGTGCCGGGCGGGGGGTGCATGGCGCGGTCGGTGTCGATGAAGCCGCCGACCAGCGCGGACAGGTCGAGCGGGGCGAGGCGGGGGGCGAGCATGTCGGCCGCGGCCTCGTCCAGATGGCGGGCCGAGCGCACCAGCCCGTCCAGCCGGTCGAGCGCGGTGGTGATGCCGCGCAGCGCCTGGGCCTGCGGCGGCGCGAGGCCGGGCGGGGCGAGTTCGGGCAGCGCGAGCAGTTGGCGGATGGTGCCGATCGGGCCCTTGAGCGCGTGCGCGTTTTCCTCGGCGGCGGTGCGCAGCATGTGCGCGCCGACCTGCAGGCGGTGCACCATCTCGTCGAAGGCGCGTGCGAGCTGGGCGAGCTCGGGGATGTCGGTGGCGTCGGCGAAGGCGAAATCGCGTTGCGGCATTAGGGCCAATCGGCGAAAGCGCAGCAGCCCGACCCACACCCCGGCAAAGATCGCCGCGATCAGGGTTGCCATCAGCGCGTAGATGGCGAGCGCGAGGCGTACTTCCTCGCGCATCCAGAACGGTCGTGCCTCGATCGCGCCCAGGATGCGCCGCTGCGAGGTGGCGATCACCACCGCCCAGCAGCCCGCCGTGCCTTGCACCGCGGTCACCGAGACCAGCGCCTGCGCGCCGTCATCGATGGTCGAGGCGCCGCTTTGCCGCAACAGCCGCGCCGCACAGTCGCTGGCCAGATCGGGAAGAATGCCAAGGTCGAGCAGTTGGCGCCGCTCCGCCTGCGCCTGGTCGGGCGACAGCGCGGGTTGCGAGGCGACGAAAAAGAAATCGCTCCCCGCCGCAGCCGGGCGCAGCAGAATCTTGATGCTGCGGTCGGGCACGCCGAAGCGGGCGAGGGCGGTGTCGAGCTGGCCGATATCGGCCGGACGCAGCTCCCGCAGGCCCGGGGCGAGGGCGGCGGCGATGGCATCGCCGGTGTCGCGCACGGCCGCCAGGATCAACCCGCGCCGATCCGAATCCGCGCGCTCCAGTATGGTGAAGATCAAGATCGGCAGGACCACCAGCACGATCGCGAGGCCGGCGGCGCGCACCCGGATGGAGCGCAGCCAGCGCGCACTGCTCATCGTGGTTGCCGCCAGCGATAGCCGACGCCTGGATAATTGTGCAATTCATCGAATTCGGGATCGATCCGGATGAATTTCTGCCTGATCCGCTTGACCATGGCGCGCACGTTGGCGCGATAGCCTTCCGCACCCTGGCCGGCGATGAAGCCGTCGCCGCGCACGAGGTCGTACAGGCGGCGGTATTCGACATCGTGTCCGGCATGTTCGGCCAGCATGGCAACCACGTCGAACTCGGCGCGGCTGAGCGGCACCGCCTGGTCGCGCCACAGCGCGCGCCGCCCGCCGGGGGAGAGCTCCAGCGCGCCGATGCGCGAGCCCGCCGATGCGCCGGGGTCGGCCGGCGCGCGCGGCGCGAGCGCGCGCGCGATGCGATGCAGGATGATCGCGGGTCCGCGCGATTTGTCGATGAAATCCGCCGCGCCGGCCGCCAGCGCCGCCTCCTCGAAGATCGGCTGGCCGTGCGAGGTCAGCAGCAGCACCGGCGCGCCCCCACCTTGCGCACCCGGACCGTGTGAACCGGGGTCGTGCGCGCGCAATGCGCGCAGCAGCGTGAGCCCGTCCATCTGCGGCATGTCCCAATCGAGCACCCAGGCATCGATGGCCGGGGTGGTCTTGTATTTTTCGAGTGCCACGCTAGGGTCATCGAAACACACCACCTCGTGTCCGGCGCCGCGCAGATTGGCGGCGAGCGCGCGCATGAACACCGCGTCGTCATCGACCAGCGCGATCCGGCCTGGCCGATCAGCCGGCGTGGTCATCATGCAGCCGGCGCAGACAGGCCTGCGGGTCCGCCGCGGCGGGTGCGGCATCGGCGATGCGGTGATCCAGAACACGCAGCCCGCCGCTGGCGACATCGGGAAACAGGAACAGCCGCAGCTCGCAGCCGCCGTCGCGGTAGGTCCAGGTTTCGCCCGGAGCGGCGGTGGTGCGGCTGGCGGGCGTGCCGAGCAGATCGCGCACCGCGCCGGCCGACAGGCCATCGACGCTGATGGGCGGGCCCGGCGGGCTCGCGGCGGGCTCGGGTGCTGTGGTGGTTGCCGGCGCGGAGGCGGTGTGCGCGGCGTGCGGCGTGGTGGTGTGGCGCGGCGGCGGCGGCGCGATCCGGCCCGCCAGTCCGGCGATCTCGCTCGACACGGAGTTCGACACCTGTCGTGCCTGGCTGTCCAGATCGGCGCACCCGCCCAGCGGCAGGCCGACCGGCAGGACCAGCCCGGCGATCATGATCGCGCGCCTCGCACCGCTCGGTTTCATGCAGCGTTCCACCTCGGCGGCGATGTTTGGGCACAAAGCCCCGGGCCGGCAAGTCCCATCCGGTCACGGGTTGTGAGAAAGCCGTGACACGGATTGCCGAGGTTTGCGGGGGGACCTATGTCGGTCCGGACACGTTCTGAAGCCTGCTTGTGGGTTCGATGAAGTTTCAGAACCGCATGGGCCCGGATGAAAGATGGATTCGCAATCATGATGCATTCGCACGGACAAGCGGCGGCGCGCGAGCGCGGTGGTATCGGCGCCGTGCGGCTGATCGGGCAACTGGGGGTGCTGCTGTGCCTCGCCGGCTGCGCCGCGCCGGCAGGGCTTGCGGTGATGAGCGCGGGCACCGGCGTCGCGATGGGCACCGGCACCGACTACACGCTGAACGGGATCGCCTACAAGACGTTCGTCTCGCCCCTGCCGGCGGTGCGCCAGGCGACGCGCGGCGGGCTCGATCGGATGGGCATG
>DAHWBL010000496.1 GCA_027323595.1 Acetobacteraceae bacterium
ATTGATGGTGTATTTGGCGATGTAGCGCCGCACACGCATGTTATCGGTCGCGCCATCGCCCGCCAGCGCGCCGCGCTGTTGCTTCATTTTGTGCGCGGTCTGCCAGGTGCGAATGATCACCTCGCCGACACGCCCCATGGCCTGGCTGTCCGACGACATCATCGAAAGAGCGCCAAGGTCATGCAGAATATCCTCCGCGGCGATCGTCTCGCGGCGAATGCGACTTTCGGCGAATGCGATATCTTCCGGGATGGCGCTGTCGAGATGATGACAGACCATCAGCATGTCGAGATGCTCGTCGAGCGTGTTGATGGTGTAGGGCCGCGTGGGGTTGGTCGAACTGGGCAGCACGTTGGCCAGCCCGGCGACCTTGATGATGTCTGGCGCGTGGCCGCCGCCGGCGCCCTCGGTGTGGAAAGCATGGATGGTGCGGCCGGCGAAAGCCTTGATGGTATCTTCGACAAAGCCGGATTCGTTCAGCGTGTCGGTATGGATCATCACCTGCACGTCGTACCGATCCGCAACCGACAGACAGCAATCGATCGCCGCCGGCGTGGTGCCCCAATCCTCATGCAGCTTGAGCGCGCACGCGCCGGCGCGCAGCATTTCCTCCAGCGCTTCGGGTCGTGATGCGTTGCCCTTGCCCGCGAAACCCAGATTGACCGGCAGCCCTTCGGCGGCTTGCAGCATGCGCGCGAGATGAAACGGTCCGGGCGTGCAGGTGGTCGCTGCCGTGCCGGTGGCCGGGCCGGTGCCGCCGCCGAGCAGCGTCGTGATGCCCGAGGCGAGTGCCTCCTCGACCTGTTGGGGACAGATGAAATGAATGTGGCTGTCGATGCCGCCGGCAGTGAGAATTTTGCCCTCCCCGGCGATGATCTCGGTGCCGGGGCCGATGATGATGGTGACATTCGGCTGAATGTCCGGATTGCCCGCCTTGCCAATGGCGCTGATTCGACCGCCAGAAATCGCCACGTCCGCCTTCACGATGCCCCAATGGTCGATGACCAGCGCGTTGGTGATGACGGTGTCGGCGGCACCGGCCGCGTTGGTCATCTGCGACTGGCCCATGCCGTCGCGGATCACCTTGCCGCCGCCGAATTTCACCTCCTCGCCATAGAGCGTGAAATCCTTCTCGACCTCGACGAACAGATCGGTGTCGGCGAGGCGAACGCGGTCTCCCGTGGTGGGGCCGAACATGTCTGCGTAGGCGTGGCGAGCGATGCGGGCCATTACAATGCTCCATTCACGGCGCCGCGGAAGCCGCAAACCCGGCGCGCACCGCGGAGTGGGATCAGCGTGACTTGCCTGCTCTGGCCTGGCTCAAACCGGATCGCAGTGCCCGCGGCGATGTCCAGCCGCTGACCGAGCGCCAGCGCGCGATCAAAGCTCAGCGCCGGATTGGTCTCGGCAAAATGATAGTGGCTGCCAACCTGGATTGGTCTGTCGCCGGTGTTGGCTACCACGAGGACAGTCGTCGCCAATCCCGCGTTCAACTCGATATCGGTGTCGGGGGTGATGATTTCGCCGGGGATCATGGCTGCTCCTATCGGATGGGCAGGTGGACGGTGACGAGCTTAGTGCCATCGGGGAATGTTGCTTCGACCTGGATGTCGTGGATCATCTCGGCGATGCCCTCCATCACCTGCGCGCGGCTGATCACATGCGCGCCCTGCTCCATCAGATCGGCAACGGAACGTCCGTCGCGCGCTCCCTCGATGACAAAATCGGTGATCAGCGCGATCGCCTCTGGATGGTTGAGCAGCACCCCCCGCTCCAGCCGCCGCCGTGCGACGATCGCCGCCATTGAAATCAGCAGCTTGTCTTTTTCTCTCGGGGTCAAATTCATGGCCGGGTCACCTTGGCATGCGACGAAGGGTTGGTTGTGGACGGTTCAGCAATTCCACACCCGCGGGATCGGGCGCCCACCGCGCAGAATCGGCAACGCGGCAAGAATGGCGGCGCGCGCGGTGGCGCCGTCAGTGGCGATGATACGGGCAAGCAGCAGCTTGTTCCAGCAACTCGCGCCGGCTTCCGCGCCGCTGCCGGCAAGTGCCTCGCGCAGCGCGGCAAGCCGCATCGCCGCGTCGGGTGCCACGAGAACCAGCGTGGCGATCGCCACCGCGCCGCCCGCGGTTGCCCGGCTTGCGAGTTGTTCGCTGATCGCCCCCTCGATTCGGATCGGGTCATGCAGGATCGGCTCACCGGCACGCTCGATATGGATCAGATCGCGCAGGCTGCCGCTGTGAACCCGCTCACCCATCGCGGCTCGGCCGAGCAGCAGACATTCAAGGCCGACGAAAACCGCATCCTCGGCAAGTGTGACGTGCAACGCGCG
>DAHWBL010000193.1 GCA_027323595.1 Acetobacteraceae bacterium
GTCGCGCAGGCGCTGGAGGTAGTACAGCACCGGGTCGCGCGGCGGCAACTGGAAGGGCGGCGCGTCGTCGGTGTGGAACCATTCGCGCCCGGCGTCGCGGTCCGGCCCCTTGGCGATGGCGACCAGCTTGACGTCGGTCACACCGAGCCCGTCGAGCACCGCGCGCACCGCCGATAATTGCCCGGCGCCGCCATCGATCAGCACCATGTCGGGCCAGTCCGCCGCGCCGGTGGCGCCGGTTGCGCCCTCGGCCTGCCGCAGCGCGCGGCCGAAGCGGCGTTCGAGAACCTCGCGCATCATGGCGAAATCATCGCCCGGGGTGAGCGGGCCGCGAATGGCGAATTTGCGATAGGCGGATTTGAGAAAACCCTCGCGCCCGGCGACGATCATGACGCCATAGGCGTTGCGGCCCTGCAGATGGCTGTTGTCATAGACCTCGATGCGCTCTGGCGTCGCGGGCAGCGCGAACAGGCCCGCCACCGCGTCGAGCAGGGCGGCCTGGCCGGCGGTTTCGGCGAGTTTGCGCTCCAGCGCCTCGCGCGCGTTGGTCTGGGCGTGCAGCACCACCGCGCGCTTCTCGCCGCGCGCCGGCACCGCGATGGCGACCTTGCGCGCGGCCTTGATGGTGAGCGCGTCGGCGACGAGGCCGGGCTCGGCGATCTCGTGGCTGAGCAGGATCAGCGGCGGCGGCGGCTTGTCGTCGTAGAACTGGGTGATGAAGGCGGCGAGCACGTCGGCCACCGCCTCGCCGCGCGCGTGGGTGGGGTAGAAGGCGCGGTTGCCGTTGTTGCGGCTGCCGCGGATGAAGAACACCTGCACGCAGCTCTGGCCGCCGATCTGCCAGGCGGCGATGACATCGGCGTCGCCGAGGCTGGCGGGGTTGATCACGCCGCCGCCCTGGACGTGGGTGAGCGCGCGGATGCGGTCGCGCACGGCGGCGGCGTGCTCGAATTCGCGGCGGGCCGCGGCGGCCTCCATCTCGGCGGCCAACTCCTGCTGGATCGCCGCCTCGCGGCCGGAGAGGAAGGCGCGGGCCTGCGCCACCAGCCGGCCATAGTCGTCCGCGTCGATGCGCCCGACGCAGGGGGCGGAGCAGCGCTTGATCTGGAACAGCAGGCAGGGGCGGGTGCGCGCGGCGAACACCGCATCCGAGCAGGAGCGCAGCAGGAACACGCGCTCCATCGCGTTGACCGTCTGGTTGACCGCCCAGGCGGAGGCGAACGGGCCCCAGTAGCTCGCCGCGCGGGTGTGCGCGCCGCGATGTTTGCTGAGCCGGGGAAACGGATGATCCTGTGTCAGCATCAGCCACGGATAGGTTTTGTCGTCGCGCAGCACGATGTTGTAGCGCGGCTTGAGGCGCTTGATCAGATTGGCTTCGAGCAGCAGCGCCTCGGCCTCGGTGTGGGTGGTCAGCACCTCCATCGCGACGGTCTCGGACACCATCCGGCGCAGCCGCTCGGACAGGCGGGCGAGCTGGGTGTAGGCGAGCACGCGCTTTTTGAGGCTGCGCGCCTTGCCGACATACAGCGCCTCGCCGGCGGGATTGAGCATGCGGTAGACGCCGGGGCCGGCGGGCATGGTGGCGAGCGCGGCCTCGATTACCGCGACACCGCGGGCGGGGACCGCGACGCCGAGCGCGGGTTCTGGCTGAAACGATTCAGTCACATTTAGCGGCTGCTCCTGCGCCGGCGAGGGCAGATCATCGGGCAAGCCTTTGTTGTCGCTGGACTCGTTCATCTATCCACCAAAGCTGTGGATAAGTCTGTGAGCTTTCCGCGTGGCGGCGGTGCGGATCGGCCCGCGAGGCCGCTTCCGCTCGGATGGCGGTGGTCCGAAACGAAAAAACCAACCCATTGATATTGAAGCATTGTTGCGATGTTTTTTAACGTATTGGTGACAGGATCAAGGACTTGGACGGCGTTGTTCGCGCGGCCTCGCGCGGTGGTGGACGAATTACGCGCGATGACGCTCGACCTCGACCCCGACGCTCTCCGCGTCGGCCAGGATATCGAGTTTTTCGACCCGCACCCGCGCGCTCATCACGCGCGGGTCGTCGAGGCAGGATCGGGCCACCTGTTCGGCCAGGGTCTCCACCAGCTTGACGTGGCCGGCGGCGATCAGCGCGCGCACATTGTTGGCGACGCGCTCGTAATCGACGACCCGATGGATGGTGTCGGCGCCGACCGCGTGGGCGGGGTCGGTGGCGCCCTCGTCGGTGACGGCGAGGTCGATGTTGACGCGCACGCGCTGGGTGCCGCGATGCTCGTGCGCGTAGATGCCGATGTGGGCATCGAGGATGAGGTTGCGCAGGAACACGTGGCGCAGGCCGGCGGCGGCGGAGGCGCGCGGATGGGGGCGGTCGGGCGGGGTCATGCTCATTCTTCCGGCGGGACGTTGGGCGGCACCGGGCCCCATTGCAGATGCTGGCCGCCATCGAGGGCGATCATCTGCCCGGTCATCGAGGGCAGGGACAGGATGGCCAGCGCGGCGGCGGCGATCTCGCCCGGGCTGGCGGGGCGGCGCAGCGGGGTGGCGGCGGCCTGGCGGTCGAACTGCGCCTGGGTCTGGCGCGGGCTGGGCAGCACCGGGCCGGGGCCGATGGCGTTCACCCGGATGCGCGGGGCGAGCGCCAGCGCGAGGCTCTGGGTCAGCGCCCACAGCCCGGCCTTGGACAGGCTGTAGCTGATGAAATGCGGCGTCGGCGACCAGACGCGCTGGTCCAGCAGATTGATCACCACCCCTTCGGCGGTGGCCGGCAGGGCGGCGGCGAATGCCTGGGTCAGCACGAAGGGCGCGCGCAGATTGGGCTCCAGATGGGCGTCCCAACTGGCGCGGCTGGCGGTGTCCCATTCGTCGCGCTCGAAATTCGACGCATTGTTCACCAGCACCCCGAGCGGCCCGAGGGCTGCCGCGCGGGCGGCCAGCGCGGTGGTGGCGGCCTCGTCGGCGAGGTCGGTGACCTCGATCGCGCAGGCGCGGCCCATGGCGAGAATCTCGGCGCGCACCGCCTCGGCGGCGTCGCGGCTGCCGCGGCATTGCAGCACCAGGTCGAAGCCGGCGGAGGCGAGGCCGAGCGCGATGGCGCGGCCGATGCGCTGCGCCGCGCCGGTGACCAGCGCGGTGCGGGGGATGGTGGGCGGGATCGGCGATCCGGCGAGGGTCGACATGGGGTCCTGGGGCATGCTGGCGGGTGGATGCGGTGTCGCCCGCCTCCCTAATCCTTCGTCCCTAATCCTTCGTCGCGGTATGCACCATGCCCAGCGTGCGCACCGCCGCCGCGGCGAAGCTGGGGTCCACCAGTTGGGTGGCGGTGATGGCCGGGTCGGCGACAAGTCCGCGGGCGCGGTAGAAGCGCAGATCGTCGCGCAGCGAGGCGGTGTTCACCGCGCCGTTGGGGTCGATCACGAAGGCGGTCATGTCGTGATAGACCGCGCGGTCCTTCAGCGGTGTGCGCGCGATCAGGATGTCGATGACCGCGTCCGCCGCCGGGCCGACCAGCCGGCCGTCGCGCAGTGCGTCCATGTAGTCGCGCACCGCGCGCAGGTAGGCGCGCATGAAGGCCTCGGCGAGCGGGCGGCGGCGGGCGAAGGCCTCGCTGTAGATCACCACCGCGGTCTGCTGTCCGGGGTAGAGCGCCTCGGGGCTGGCGCGCACCGCCAGGCCCTCGCGCAGCGCCAGGGTGACGGTGGGCTCGTTGGTCCAGCCGGCATCGATGCGATGGTTGCGCAGGGCGGCGGCCTGTTCGGGAAAGCCCATGTGCACGATCTGGATGTCGGACCAGACCAGCCCGCCCTTGCGCAGCGCCAGATCGACCGCGGCCTCCGAGCCCGCGCCCTGGGCGGCGGCGGCGATGACCATGCCCTTGAGGTCGGGCAGGCCACGGTAGCGGCCGGACTCCACGAGGTCCTTGCGGATCAGCAGGGTGGAGTATTCGTGGCCCGGCCGGCTGGAGCCCTTGTCGGCGACGATGCGCATCGCCAGTCCCCGGGCGACGGCGTTGTAGAGCCCGGCGGCGACGGTGCCGGCGGCGACGTCCAGGTCGCCGGTGCCCAGCGGGGCGATCGACATGGCGGAGCTGGCGAAGGGGATGAGATCGACGCCGATGCCCTCGGCGGCGAAATAGCCGCGCGCATCGGCGAGGTAGAAGCCGACGTCAGTGGCGACATTGTTGGTGCCCACGCGCAGCAGGGTTTGGGCGGGGGCGGGGGTCGGGGTTTGGGTTTGCGCGCGCGCGGGCCAGCCGGCCAGCAGCAGACAGATGACAGCAGCAGCCAACCCCGGTCGCATCGCCGCTCCGCATGTTGTTCGCCGTGATGCTGCCGCAGCACCCATGCGCGACACAAGCCCGTCATCGCGATCGTTGCTTCGCGCGTCTGTCGATATCGCGGGTGGTGACGGAATCGTTGACAGCATCACGGATCAATTCCAAGCTTTGGGCACATCGCGAAAAAAAGGGGCCTGTCATGAAAAGCCTGCGACTGGAGACGACCGCGCCGTTCCAGGGCCTGCCGGAGCTGGTGGCCGACCGCGAGGGTCTGTTCGCCGCGCGCGACATCGCCATCGAATGGATCGAGCGCGACGGCGGCACCGACAAGGCGGTGAATGTGGGGGTGAACGTGCCCAAGGGGCTGAACCCGTTCCACAGCCACGGCAGCATGCTCGAACGCGGGCTGGCGGACATGTACAATGCCTGCGAGCTTGGCAATTACTGCCGGGTTCAGGACAGCCGCACCGGCAGCCGCCAGCTAGGCCGGCGCGCGATCATGGTGTTCGGCGCCATCGTGGTGCGTGGTGACAGCAAGGTGGTGATCCCCCAGCAACTGGCCGGAAAGAACATCGGCGTGCCGTTCTATTTCGGCAGCCACTACATGGCGCTGCAATTGCTGGAAGGCTTCGTGCCGCGCGAGCTGATCCGGCTGTGCGACGCGCCGAACGGTTCCAAGGGCCGCTATGACGCGCTGATGGCAGGCGAGGTCGATGCGACCACGCTCACCGAGCCCTATGTCACGCTGGCCGAGCAGAACGGCTGCAAGGTGATCTGCTCGGCGTTCTATCCGGGCACCGAGGTTGCCTCGGGCGCGCTCGATGCGCCGACCTATGCGAAATTCAACGAAGCGGTGCGCGAGGCGGTGCGCCGGATCAACGAGAACCCTGCCGCCTACATGCATTATTTCATCGAGTACCACGCGGCCGGCGACCCGCGCATCGCGGCGTTGCGCCCGGAGGATCTGCGGCCCTCGCGGCTGCTGGTCACCGACCCCGCGCCGATCCCGGCCGAGGAGCTGGAGCGCAGTGCCGCCTGGCTGAAAAGCTGGGGCATGCTGGAGGAAACCGATTCGCCGCTGGAGCTGGTTAATCTGGAAATCGCCAGCCAGGCGCACGCCGCCGAGTAATTGCCTTACGGTCCGCGTCGCTTGCGCGGGCCGCCGCGGCGTTTGTCCGGATCATAGCCACCGCCGCCCGGCCCCAGCGGCCGCGGCGTGCTGTCGCGCGGCGGGCGCGGTCCGGCGGGGGGCGCGATGCCGAGTTCGAGCGCTTCGAGCCGCTTGATCTCGTCGCGCAGCCGGGCCGCCTCCTCGAACTCCAGCGAGGCGGCGGCGGCGTGCATGCGTTTTTCGAGTTCGCTGATGGACGAAGCAAGGTCCTTGCCGACGAGGTCGCTGAGGGTGGAATCCTTCACCGGGGCGACGGTGACGTAGTCCTGTTCGAACACCGAGCCCAGCGCCTCGCCGATGCGCGCGCGCACGCTTTGCGGGGTGATGCCGTGCGCCTCGTTCCAGGCGACCTGGCGGGAGCGGCGGCGATCGGTTTCCTCCAGCGCGCGGCGCAGGCTGTTGGTCATCACGTCGGCATAGAGCAGCACGCGGCCATCGACATTGCGCGCCGCGCGGCCGATGGTCTGCATCAGCGAGGTGGCGGAGCGCAGGAAGCCTTCCTTGTCGGCGTCAAGGATCGCCACCAGGCTGCATTCGGGAATGTCGAGCCCCTCGCGCAGCAGATTGATGCCGACCAGCACATCAAAGACGCCAAGCCGCAGATCGCGGATGATCTCGATGCGCTCCAGCGTGTCGACGTCGGAATGCAGATAGCGCACGCGCACGCCGTTCTCGGTGAGGTAGTCGGTGAGGTCCTCGGCCATGCGCTTGGTCAGCGTGGTCACCAGCACCCGTCCGCCGGCGGCCGCGGTGGCGCGGCATTCGGCCAGCAGGTCATCGACCTGGCGCTCGACGGGGCGGATTTCGCACACCGGATCGACCAGCCCGGTCGGGCGGATCACCTGTTCGGCGAAGCTGCCGCCGGTGCGTTCGAGCTCCCACGGGCCGGGGGTGGCCGAGACGAACACGGTCTGCGGGCGGAACCGCTCCCATTCCTCGAATTTCAACGGTCTGTTGTCCAGACAGGAGGGAAGCCGAAAGCCGAATTCCGAGAGCACCGATTTGCGGGCGTGGTCGCCGCGCTCCATGCCGCCGATCTGCGGCACGGTGACGTGGCTTTCATCGACGATCAGGATCGCGTTTTCCGGCAGATATTCGAACAAGGTGGGCGGCGGCTCGCCGGCCTGGCGGCCGGACAGATAGCGCGAGTAGTTTTCGATTCCCTTGCAGGAGCCTGTGGTTTCCATCATTTCGATGTCGAAGGTGGTGCGCTGCTGCAACCGCTCCAGCTCCAGCGGCTTGCCGGCGGCGGCAAATTCGTCGAGCCGGGCGGCCAGCTCCTGCTTGATCAGCCCGATCGCCTGGGTCAGCGTCGGGCGCGGGGTGACGTAGTGGCTGTTGGCATAGATGGTGACCGCGCCGAGCTCGGCGGTCTTTTCGCCGGTCAGCGGATCGAACTCGGTGATGGCCTCGATCTCGTCGCCGAACAGGCTGACCCGCCAGGCGCGGTCCTCCTGGTGGCTGGGGAAGATGTCCACCACCTCGCCGCGCAGCCGGAAGCTGCCGCGCTGAAAGGCGATGTCGTTGCGGCGATATTGCAGATCCACCAGCGCGCGGGCCAGGGTGTCGCGCTCGATCCGTCCGCCCTGTTCGAGCTTGATGACCATGCGCGCGTAGGTCTCGACCGAGCCGATGCCGTAGATGCACGAGACCGAGGCGACGATGATGGTGTCGCCACGTTCGAGCAGCGACTGCGTGGCGGCGTGGCGCATGCGGTCGATCGCCTCGTTGATCTGTGAATCCTTCTCGATGTAGGTGTCGGTGCGCGCGATGTAGGCTTCCGGCTGGAAGTAATCGTAGTAGCTGACGAAATATTCCACCGCGTTGTCGGGGAAGAAGGATTTCATCTCCGCGTAGAGCTGGGTGGCGAGCGTCTTGTTGGGGGCGAGCACGAGGGCGGGGCGCTGGAGGCGCTCGACCACCTTGGCCATGGTGAAGGTTTTGCCCGAGCCGGTGACGCCGAGCAGCACCTGGTCGCGCTCACCGGCGGCGAGGCCCGCGGCGAGGCTGTCGATCGCGGCGGGCTGGTCGCCGGCGGGGGAAAATTCGCTTTGTACCCGAAACGGATTGAGCAGCGCGCGCGCCGGCTGGCGGACGGGGCTGAACTGGACCGGGGCGGCGCGGGCGAGCATCTGGGGCATGGCCAACACATGGCGCGGGCCGGCGGGATCGTCCAGTGGCGTTCAGGAGTGGGGGCGCTCAGCCGGGCGTGACGGCGAGGCGGCGGCGGGCGTTGTTGAGCACGGTCTGGATGGTTACCGAGCGCAGGGTGGCGAGCGTGATGCGGTCGATCTCGGCGAGCATGCGGCCGACCTCATCGACGAACACGCCGCCCGACAGAGGCGGGCCGCTGGCCAGGCCGGGCTCGAAAATCTCGATGACGTCGCCCAGCGTGAGGCGCTTGGCGTTGGCGGTGAACACGCAGCCGCCGCCGGGGCCGCGCGCCGAGGAGACGATGCCGGCCTGCGCGAGGGTGCGCAGGACCTTGGCCAGATGGTGCTGGGAGATGTTGTGGGTGCTGGCCAGCTCGGCGGCGGTTTTCTGGTTGTCGCTGGCGGCGAGCTCGATGACGGCGATGATCGCGTTCATCGTGGCCTGCTGGAGCTTCACGACGGGCGCCTATGCCGGGTCATGCAGGGTCATTTCCAGCTCGACGAACGGGCCCGCGGTCATGCCCTGGGAGCGGAAGAAGGACATCAGCAGATGATCGTCCACATGCAGCATGGTGCGCACGAAGGCGACTTTGCTGGCGGTGAAGCGCTCGGTCATGGCGGCGAAGAGCAGCGAGCCGACGCCGGATTCGCGCTGTTCGGGGGCGACGCCGACGGCGAAGATCCAGCCGGCCGGCGGCGAGCCGAATTCCCAGGAGCGCACGCCGCCCACGGTGTAGCCCACCACCGCGCCGGCGGCGCGCGCGACCAGGAAGATCAGCTGGTCCGCGCCGAAGGCTTGCGAGAAGCCGCGCCAGACCTCGGGCTTGCGGCTGCCGGTGACGCGCGCGTCGAGCGCGATGACGGCGGGCAGATCGCCTGACCGCAGCGTGTCGATCATGATGGCGCCGTCGGTGGCGGCGGCGCGGCGGGCGCCGCGGGAGGGGCCGGTTCTGGTGACCATGGGCTTGATTCTAGGCTGGATTCGGGCCCGGTGTAAGTGGTGTGACGGGGGTTGGGGGGTAATAATCGCTATCGCACACGAAAATACGAAATAGGCTGGTGCCCCTTGGCACCCTGCCCTATAGTGGCGTGCGGGAGAGGCATTCGCACCGTCATACCAAAGGCAGGGGCTGAGATGAGCGCGTCGATCACCACCTGGCAGGTTTCGCCGGCACGTTCCGGCGCGCGCGCGCATGGCTGACCATCCGTTGCACGACCACCCCAATGTGTTGCTGGGCCAGCCGGTGCGCCGGGTTGAGGATGCCGCGCTGCTGGCCGGGCGGGGTCGGTATGCCGATGATGTCGCGGTGAAGGCGCGCACCGCGCAGGCCCACGTGATCCGCTCGCCGCACGCGCATGCGCGCATCCTGGCGATCGATCCGGCCGCAGCACTCGCGCTGCCTGGCGTGGTGGCGGTGATCACCGGGGCGGATGTGGCGAAATTGTCGGATTCGTTCCTGGTGGCGCTGAAGGCGCCGGTGCCGCAATGGTCGCTGGCGGTGGAGCGGGTGCGCTTCGTCGGCGAGCCGGTGGCGCTGGTCGTCGCAGCGAGCGAGCACCTGGCCCAGGACGCGGCCGAACTGATCGAGATCGAATACCAGGACTTGCCGGTCATCGTCGAGGCGGCCGAGGGCATCGCCCCGGGCGCCGTCAACGTGCACGACGATGTGCCCGGCAACTTGGCGCTGGATTACGAATA
>DAHWBL010000200.1 GCA_027323595.1 Acetobacteraceae bacterium
GCCACCGTGCGCACCACCGGGCAGACCGGGGTGGAGATGGAGGCGCTGACGGCGGCAAGCGTCGCCGCGCTCACCGTCTATGATATGTGCAAGGCGGTGGATCGCGGCATGCGCATCGAGGCGCTGCGGGTGGTGCACAAGGACGGTGGCAAATCCGGTGAATTCGTCCAGGAATGATCGATGATCAGCGTTGAGGCGGCGCGCGAGCGGATTGTCGGGCGGATGCGCCCGACCGGGGCGGAATCGGTGGGTCTGTCGCAGGCATGGTCGCGGGTGCTGGCCGAGGATGTCGTCGCCCGGCTGACCCAGCCGCCCGCGGACATGTCGGCGATGGATGGCTACGCGGTCGGCCCCTGCGCGGGCGCGGTGGGCGACACGCTGCGCCTGGTCGGCGCGGTGGCGGCGGGCCATCCGTTCGAGGGCACGGTCGGACCCGGCGAGGCGGTGCGGATTTTTACCGGCGCGGTGCTGCCGCCCGGCGCGGTGAGCATCCTGTTGCAGGAGGATGCGACCGCCACGCCCGACCAGGTGCGGATCGGCGAGGCGCTGGTGCCGGGGCGGCATATTCGCCGTGCCGGACAGGATTTTCAGCACGGCGCGCGGCTGCTCGCGGCCGGGCGTCGGCTGGGCGCGCGTGAGATCGGGCTCGCCGCCGCCGCGAACCACGCCTGGCTGTCGGTGCATCGCCGCCCGGTGGTGGCGATCCTGGCCAGCGGCGACGAGATTTTCATGCCTGGCGACGCCATTCCGCCGGGCGGCATCGTCAGCTCCAACTCGCACGCGCTGGCCGCCATGGTGCGCGCCGCGGGCGGCCACCCGGTGATGCTGCCGATCGTGCGCGATGACGCCGGCGCCATCGCCGATGCGGTGGCCGGGGCTGGGCGGTTCGATCTGCTGGTGACCAGCGGCGGCGCCAGCGTGGGTGATCATGATCTGGTGCGACCCGGCATGGAGCGCGGCGGGTTCGAGCTGGATTTCTGGCGCATCGCGATGCGTCCGGGCAAGCCGCTGATGTTTGGCCGGCTGGCCGATACGCCGGTGCTCGGGCTGCCTGGCAATCCGGTGTCGGCGCTGGTGTGCGCCATTTTGTTCCTGCTGCCGGCGATCGGCAGGCTCTGCGGCCTGGCTGGCGAGGCACCCGCGACGCTGCCGGCGCTGCTCGCCGCGGCGCTGCCCGCCAACGACCATCGGGCCGATTTCCTGCGCTGCTCTCTGGCCACCGACGCCGAGGGCGTGGTCACGGCGCGTGCCTTCACCAGCCAGGATTCGGCGCAGTTGCGGCTGCTCGCCGAGGCCGACGGGCTGATCCTGCGCGCCCCGCACGCCCCCGCTGCGGGATCAGGCGATGTGGTGCGGGTGCTCCGCCTGGCTGATCTGGGCGTGTGACCCATCCGGGCGAGACGCGGCGCTTGACGACGCGGAAAGAACATTTGTAGAACGTAATCCGCTGCCGCGCGGCCTTCGCGCGGTCCATGAGCGGGGCGAAACCATGCTGACGCGCAAGCAATATGAGCTGCTGACCTTCATCGACTCGCATCTGCGGCAAACCGGCACCTCGCCGAGTTTCGAGGAAATGAAGGAGGCGCTCGATCTGCGCTCCAAATCCGGCATCCATCGGCTGATTTCGGCGCTGGAGGAGCGCGGCTTTCTTCGCCGCCAGCACCATCGCGCGCGGGCGCTGGAGGTGATCCGGCTGCCTGAGCTTGCCGCCGCCGGGGAGCGCAAGCCGGCGCGGGGCTTCGCGCCGAACGTGATCGAGGGGCGGTTCGCGCCTCGCCTCGCCGGGGTCAGCGCCCCGGCCGAAGCGGCGGGGGAATCGGTGCAGTTGCCGCTCTACGGGCGGATCGCCGCGGGAACCCCGATCGAGGCGATGAACGACGATTCGCGGCGGATCGACGTGCCGGCCGCCATGCTGGGCGGCGGCGAGCATTACGCGCTGGAGGTCGCCGGCGATTCGATGGTGGATGCCGGCATTCTGGATGGCGACACGGTGCTGATCCGGCGTGGGCAGACCGCCGAGAACGGGCAGATCGTGGTGGCGCTGGTGGATGATGCCGAGGTCACGCTGAAGCGGCTGCGCCGGCGCGGCAATTCGATTGCTCTGGAACCAGCCAACCAGCTCTATGAACCGCGGATCCTGCCCGCCGAGCGGGTGCGGGTGCAGGGGCTGCTGGTCGGGCTGATGCGCCGCTACTGATTAACTTTACCCGACATTCTCCGCCGCTCTCTCCGCCTTGGCGGTGATCGGTGCCTTGGGCATGTGCGCCTCGCCGGGTTCGAGGATGAATTCGTATTCCATGGTCCACCATGGCCCGGTGACATCAGGGGCCGGCGGCGTGCCGGATTCGTGCAGCACGTAATGGCCGAGCAGCGCGGTGGTGACGCCGAACTGCACGTCGGTCTGCAGATAGGGATCGTCGTCGGTATAAACCTGTGACGTGATGGTCTTGTAGCCGGGCTTGTGGATCAGCGCGTGCACGTGCGCCGGGCGCATGTTGTGGCGGCCGGCGGTGGCGAGTAGTTGGCCGGTCGGCCCGTCGATCGGGATCGGGTAGCCGGCCGGCTTGATGCTGCGAAAGGCAAAGTGCCCGCCCGCGTCGGTGACGAAGCGGCCGCGCAGGTTCATCTCCGCCTGATCCGGGTCCTGATTTTCATAAAGGCCGAGCGTGGAGGAGTGCAAGATATGCACTTCGGCTCCCGCCACCGGCTGGCCGGCCTGGTCGCGCACCAGGCCGGAAAAGAACAGCGGGATGCCAGGCGTGTGCGAGCGGATCAGGCTGCCACCGTTCTCGATCTGCGGGCTCGCGTCACGAAAGAACGGGCCGAGCATGTTGGCCGATGTGTCGTGGGTGCCGCCGGCGCCGTTGTTCATCAGGCACACCAGCGCGCTCAGCCCCAGCGAGCCGGAGAGCAGGATCGCCTCGTTGTGGCTGGCCGTGGTTTTCTGGCCGATCGCGTTGACGAAGGCCGCGGCCTTGTGCAGCTCCGCCTCGGTGAGGCGCAGCTCCTGGGCCAGCTCATGCAGATGACGGATCAGTCCGAGCACGATCTGCCGGGTGCGCGGGTCCTTGATGGCGGTATAGGCGTCGAGCACCTTGGGGGTGACGTCATCGAGGCGGGAGATCAACATGGTGCGACTTTCCGTGTCGTGGTTTCAGACCGCAGCCTGCGCCGGCGGCGTTGGGCGCACAAGATGTGCCGGTGCGCTGTCGCCACGCCACAGCCGCCACCAGGGCAGGCCAGGGCGCAGATGATGCAGATGGTGGCGCGCGCCGAAGTGAAAGCAACTCAGCAGCGACGCCCAGAATGCCCAGTTCTGGCCGCGCGCGCGGTGCGCATCGGCGAAGGCGGCGCCATCGCGGTGCGGCAGGAAGGTGCCGAAGCCGAATAATTGCAGCGAAGCCAGCAGGCTCGGCAGCACCCAGAACAGCAGCAGCCGCGACGGCGCGAGCCCGGCCGCGGTGCCGGCGAGCAGCACCAGCAGCACGATGGCGGGCTGCCGCCAGGTGACGTAGCGTCGCAGGAACGTCGCATACCATGGCCAGAACGACGCCGGATGCGCGCTGTCATAGTCGGGGTCGGCAGCGGTGCCGGGCGCGCGGTGGTGCTGCTGGTGCGGCGCGAGCAGCCGGTCATAATCGAACCCGACATACAGCAGCAGGCACAGCCGCCCGACCGCGCGGTTGAGCCGCGGATGGGCGGGGACCAGCGCGGCATGCATCGCGTCGTGGGCCACGATGAACAGCCCGACATGGGCCACCGACAGCGCGCCGATCAATGCCGGCGCCAGCAGCGGCGGCATCGGGCGCGCCCACACCCCCAGCGCCAGCAGCCCCGCCCACAGCATCACGATCATTAGCGCGAGCAAAAGATTGATCGCCGTCTCGCGCGTCATCGCGGCGTGGCGTGCAACCGGGCACGCAGCCGCGCGATCGGCGGGGCATAGAGAAAACCAAACGACACGCAGCCGGTGCGCGCATGCACCGCATGGTGCAGATGATGCGCCTGGATCAGCCGGGCAAGATAGGCGGGGCGCCCAATCCAGCCGGTGGGAAAGCGGTGATGCACCAGCCCGTCATGCATCAGTGCGTAGAGCAAACCATATAGCGTCATGCCCGCGCCGACCCAGAAACGCCCGGTGCGACCGAGGTCACTGGCCAGCAGCCCGATCGCCAGCAGCGCGCACACCAGCGCATAGCGGTCGTTGCGCTCGAACCAGCCATTGTGCGGCTCATGG
>DAHWBL010000203.1 GCA_027323595.1 Acetobacteraceae bacterium
TGCCGGGTGGCGGTGCCGCCTGGCTGGTGATCCGTCGCGGCGATTTCGGTCGGCGCGGTGGCCAGGGGGTGTGAGCCCCCGAACCTGTCCAAGACCACACGTGTCCCGGATGGCCGGGACCCAAGGGGCGGCAGCCCGCGGGTGGCAGACGGGGAAGCCGGATTTTCGGGAGTGATCCCGGGTTCTGGCGGTTCCGGCTACGGGCCGAGGCGAGAGTCTCGGGCCGGCAAGGACAGGCGAACCTGGCCGTTCCCGGATGGGGATGGCTGTTGGGAAACCCGGCGCGGCGGCGATTGTTGTCGCGCCTAAAGGAGACGGGACTGTGGACCGTACGGAGAAGCGAGAGTTCGTCGCCTCCCTCGCCACGGTGTTCGCCGAGACGTCGATGGTCGTGGTCACCCGCAATCAGGGGTTGACCGTGGCGCAGGTGACGGATCTGCGGCGCCGGATGCGAGCGGCGGGGGTGGACTTCAAGGTCGCGAAGAACCGGCTGGCCGCGCTCGCCCTGGATGGGACCCGATTCGAGGGCATCAAGCCGCTGCTGAAGGGGCCGACCGCGCTGGCGTGGTCGACCGATCCGGTGGCGGCGGCGAAGACTGCCGTCGAGTTCGCCAAGACCAACGAGAAGTTCGTCATCATCGGCGGTGCGCTTGGCACCCAGACGCTCAATGCGGATGGGATCAAGGCGCTGGCGGAGTTGCCGTCGCTCGACACATTGCGTGCCGGTTTGGTGGGGATGCTGCAAACCCCCGCGACCCGGATCGCTGGTGTGCTCGCGGCGCCGGCCGGACAGCTCGCGCGGGTCTTCGGGGCCTATGCCACCAAGGACGAGGCGGCCTGACCGATCTGCGTGTGATGTGATGACGACGCCTGGCCTGGGTTGTCCGGCCTTGCGAGGAACCGACCAGAGACCTAGATAGGAAAGACACGAAAATGGCTGATTTGCAGAAGCTGGTGGATGAGCTGTCCACCCTGACCGTGCTTGAGGCGGCCGAGCTGTCCAAGCTGCTCGAAGAGAAGTGGGGCGTTTCCGCTGCCGCGCCGGTGGCGGTTGCCGCCGCGCCGGCCGCCGCGGCTGCCGCGCCGGTTGAGGAGCAGACCGAGTTCACCGTGATCCTCGCCAAGGCTGGCGAGAAGAAGATCAACGTGATCAAGGAGATCCGGACCATCACCGGTCTGGGTCTGAAGGAAGCGAAGGATCTGGTCGAGGGTGCGCCCAAGACCGTGAAGGAAGGCGTGAACAAGGACGAGGCGGAAAAGATCCGCAAGGTTCTGGAAGAGCAGGGCGCGTCTGTCGAAGTCAAGTAGGCCGCAGGGCCGGGGCTGGCGTGAGCCGGGCCTGGCAATGGACGGGATGGGGGCGGAAACCGGGTGGTTTCCGCCCTTCTCGGCGTTTGCGCCGGGTGTGTGTCGGGCCGGGTCGGTCTGGCGCGGAGGGGCGGTTCCGGTGGCGGGGCCGTTGCAGTCGATCGCGCACCCTGTGGTGCGCGTAGCAGAGTGGGGCATTAGGCAGGCATGAACGCGATCACACGGTCTTTCACCGGGCGCAAGCGGATCCGCAAGAGCTTCGGGCGCATTCCCGAAGTGGCACCGATGCCCAATCTGATCGACGTGCAGCGTGCGAGCTACGAGACGTTCCTGCAGATGAACGTCAAGCCCGACAATCGCACCAACACCGGCATCCAGGAAGTGTTTCGCTCGGTGTTTCCGATCGATGATTTCGCCGGGCGCGGGCGGCTGGAGTTCGTCAATTACGAGCTCGAGGAGCCGAAATACGACGTCGATGAGTGCATCGCGCGGGGCATGACGTTCGCCGCACCGCTGAAGGTGGTGCTGCGGCTGATCGTGTGGGATGTCGATGAGGACAGCGGCGCGCGCTCGATCCGCGGCATCAAGGAGCAGCCGGTCTATATGGGCGACATGCCGCTGATGACCGACAACGGCACCTTCATCGTCAATGGCACCGAGCGTGTGATCGTCAGCCAGATGCATCGCAGCCCTGGCGTGTTTTTCGACCACGACAAGGGCAAGACGCACAGCAGCGGCAAGTATCTGTTCGCCGCGCGGGTGATCCCGTATCGCGGGTCGTGGCTGGATTTCGAATTCGACAGCAAGGACATGGTTTATGTCCGCATCGATCGCAAGCGCAAGCTGCCGGTGACGACGCTGCTCTATGCGCTGGATTCGGTGCCGACCGAGGCGCTGCGGGCGCGCAAGGCGGCGGCGGGCGAGCAGGTGGATCTGGGCGATCTGCGCGGCATGGATGCCGATGAGATTCTGGCGTATTTTTATGGGACGGTGGTGTTCTCGCGCAGCGCGAAGGGCTGGGCGCGGCCGTTCGACCCCGAGGCGTTCCGCGGCATGAAGCTGCTGGAGCCGCTGGTGGATGCGCAGACCGGCGAGGTGGTGGCCGATTCGGAGACCAAGCTGACCGCGCGCACCGTGCGCAAGATCGCCGAGACCACCCGCGAGGTGCTGGTCGGGCGCGCCGATCTGCTTGGCCGCTATATCGCCGCGGACATGGTCAATGAGGAGACCGGCGAGATTTTCGCTGATGCCGGCGAGGAGCTTGCCGAGGCGAAGCTTGCCGCGCTGGAGGAGGCCGGGGTTGACCGGCTGGTGATGCTGGCGGTGGACCAGCAGAACGGGGCGTGGATTCGCAACACGCTGGCGATCGACAAGAACACCAACCGCGACGATGCGCTGGTGGATATCTACCGGGTGATGCGCCCCGGCGAGCCGCCGACGCCCGAGACCGCGGAGACGTTGTTCCGCGGCATGTTCTTCGACTCCGACCGCTATGATCTGTCGGCGGTGGGCCGGGTGAAGATGAACATGCGCCTGGGCATCGAGGTGGATGATTCGATCCGCGTGCTGCGCAAGGAGGACATCCTGCGCACGGTCAAGACGCTGTGCGACCTCAAGGACGGGCGCGGCACCATCGACGACATCGACAATCTGGGCAATCGCCGGGTGCGTTCGGTGGGCGAGCTGATGGAGAATCAGTATCGCGTCGGGCTGTTGCGCATGGAGCGCGCGATCCGCGAGCGGATGGGCAGCGTCGATATCGACACGGTGATGCCGCATGATCTGATCAACGCCAAGCCGGCGGCGGCGGCGGTGCGCGAGTTCTTCGGCTCCAGCCAGCTCAGCCAGTTCATGGACCAGACCAACCCGCTGTCGGAAGTGACGCACAAGCGGCGCTTGTCCGCGCTCGGGCCGGGCGGTCTGACGCGCGAGCGTGCCGGCTTTGAGGTGCGCGACGTGCATCCGACCCATTATGGCCGCATCTGCCCGATCGAGACGCCCGAGGGGCCGAATATCGGGCTGATCAATTCGCTCGCGACCTTCGCCAAGGTGAACAAGTACGGCTTCATCGAGACGCCGTATCGGATGGTGGCCGACGGCGTCGTGCAGGATGGCTGGCGGTATCTGTCGGCGATGGAGGAGGAGCGGCTGACGGTGGCGCAGGCGGACGCGCACACCGATGCGTCGGGGCGCTTCGTCGATGAGCTGGTGTCGGTGCGTCGGCAGGGCGATTTCCGGCTGGTGAAGCCGCAGGAGGTGACGGCGATCGACGTGTCGCCCAAGCAGCTCGTGTCGGTGGCCGCGGCACTGATCCCGTTCCTGGAGAACGATGACGCGAACCGCGCGCTGATGGGCTCGAACATGCAGCGCCAGGCGGTGCCGCTGATCCGCTCGGACGCGCCCCTGGTGGGCACCGGGATGGAAGCCGCGGTGGCGCGCGATTCGGGCGCGACGATCGTGGCGCGGCGCGAGGGCGTGGTGGATCAGATCGATGGCGCGCGCATCGTGGTGCGCGCGACCAGCGAGGATGGCACCACGCACGGCGTGGACATCTACCGGCTGCGCAAATA
This sequence comes from Acetobacteraceae bacterium, assembly GCA_027323595.1. Lineage (GTDB taxonomy): Bacteria > Pseudomonadota > Alphaproteobacteria > Acetobacterales > Acetobacteraceae > CAIVDX01. Next base: position 3,879 of record DAHWBL010000203.1, read on the forward strand.
CATGCGTTCCAACCAGTCCACCTGCATCAACCAGCGTCCGCTGGTGCGTGTGGGCGATCGGGTGGCGACCGGCGACATCATCGCCGATGGTCCGTCCACCGATCTGGGCGAGCTGGCGCTGGGGCGCAACGTGCTGTGCGCGTTCATGCCCTGGAACGGCTACAACTTCGAAGACTCGATCCTGATCTCCGAGCGGATCGCGCGCGATGACGTGTTCACCTCGATCCATATCGAGGAGTTCGAGGTGATGGCGCGTGACACCAAGCTGGGCCAGGAGGAGATCACCCGCGACATTCCCAATGTCGGCGAGGAGGCGCTGCGCAATCTGGACGAGGCGGGCATCGTCTATATCGGCGCCGAGGTGAACCCTGGCGACATTCTGGTCGGCAAGGTGACGCCCAAGGGCGAGAGCCCGATGACGCCCGAGGAGAAGCTGCTGCGGGCGATCTTCGGCGAGAAGGCGTCCGACGTGCGCGACACCTCGCTGAAGCTGCCGCCGGGCGTGTCGGGCACGATCGTCGAGGTGCGGGTGTTCAGCCGTCGTGGCGTGGACAAGGACGAGCGCGCCATGGTGATCGAGGCGACCGAGAAGAAGCGTCTCGAAAAGGACCGTGACGACGAGCGCGCGATCCAGGAGCGCAGCTTCTACAACCGCCTGCGCGAGAAGCTGCTCGGCCGTCGCGTGGGTGCGGGCTTCAAGGGTGTGAAGTCCGGCACCGAGATCACCGAGGCGGTGCTGGCCGAGCATTCGCGCGGCAACTGGCGCAACTTCACCGTGCAGGACGACACGGTGATGGCCGAGATCGAGACGCTGAAGCGCGAGTTCGATACGGCGGTGGCGCGGTTGCAGGAGCGCTATGAGAGCAAGGTCGAGAAGCTCCAGCGTGGCGACGAGCTGCCGCCTGGCGTGATGAAGTCGGTCAAGGTGTTCGTCGCGGTGAAGCGCAAGCTCCAGCCGGGCGACAAGATGGCTGGCCGGCACGGCAACAAGGGCGTGGTCAGCCGGGTGACGCCGGTGGAGGACATGCCGTTCCTCGCCGATGGCACGCCGGTCGATCTGGTGCTCAATCCGCTTGGCGTGCCGAGCCGGATGAATGTCGGGCAGATTCTGGAGACGCATCTTGGCTGGGCCTGCGCGAGCCTGGGCAAGCAGGTCGGCGAGCTGGTGGAGACTTATCGTCGCACCGGTGCCGAGCGCGAGGCGCTGATGGCGCGGCTGCGCGACATCTATGGCGACCAGGTGTTCACCCACGAGATCGAGACGCTCACCAACGACGAGCTGATCGAGCTGTGCGAGAATCTGAAGAAGGGCATTCCGATCGCAACCCCTGTGTTCGATGGCGCGCGCATGTCCGACATCGAGGGGATGCTGACCAAGGCGGGGCTGGACACGTCGGGCCAGGTGGTTCTGGTCGATGGTCGCACCGGCGAGCCGTTCGAGCGCAAGGTGACGGTGGGCTACATCTACATGCTCAAGCTGCATCACCTGGTGGATGACAAGATCCATGCGCGCTCGATCGGGCCGTATTCGCTGGTGACCCAGCAGCCGCTGGGTGGCAAGGCGCAGTTCGGTGGCCAGCGCTTTGGTGAGATGGAGGTCTGGGCGCTGGAAGCCTATGGCGCCGCCTACACCTTGCAGGAGATGCTGACGGTGAAGTCCGACGACGTGTCGGGCCGCACCAAGGTCTATGAGGCGATCGTGCGCGAGCAGGACAACTTCGAGGCCGGCATTCCCGAAAGCTTCAACGTGCTGGTCAAGGAGCTGAAATCTCTTGGGCTGAACGTCGATCTGGACAGCCGCGCCACGTGATCGGGGCGGGTCTGGTTTTGCGCGAGACTGTTTTCCACGCACACGCGATGGCCGGGTCGCTCCCGGTCATCGACAGGGGTGACGCATGAACGAGCTGATGAAGATTCTGGGCCAGGCCGGTCAGGCCATGACCTTCGACCAGATCAAGATCCAGATCGCCGCTCCGGAGCAGATCCGCTCCTGGTCGTATGGCGAGATCAAGAAGCCCGAGACGATCAACTACCGCACCTTCAAGCCGGAGCGTGACGGGCTGTTCTGTGCCCGCATCTTCGGGCCGATCAAGGATTATGAGTGCCTGTGCGGCAAGTACAAGCGGATGAAGTTCCGCGGCATCATCTGCGAGAAGTGCGGCGTGGAAGTGACGCTGGCCAAGGTGCGGCGCGAGCGGATGGGCCATATCGAGCTGGCCTCGCCGGTCGCGCACATCTGGTTCCTGAAGTCGTTGCCCAGCCGGATCGGGCTGATGGTCGATCTGACGCTCAAGGAGCTGGAGAAGATCCTGTATTTCGAGAGCTACGTGGTGCTCGAACCGGGTCTGACCGACATGAAGCTGCATCAGCTTCTCAACGAGGACCAGCTGATCGCCAAGCAGGACGAGTTCGGCGAGGACGCGTTCCGGGTCGGCATCGGTGCCGAGGCGATCAAGGGGATTCTGCAGGGGATCGATCCGGGCGCCGAAAAGACGCAACTGCGCGCCGACCTCAAGGAGACCACCTCGGAGGCGAAGCGCAAGAAGCTGGTGAAGCGGCTGAAGCTGATCGAGGCGTTCTCCGACAGCGGCGCGCGGCCGGAATGGATGATCCTGGACGTGATCCCGGTGATCCCGCCCGAGCTGCGTCCGCTGGTGCCGCTCGATGGCGGCCGGTTCGCGACCTCGGACCTCAATGACCTGTATCGGCGGGTGATCAACCGCAACAACCGGTTGAAGCGGCTGATCGAGCTGCGCGCGCCCGACATCATCGTGCGCAACGAGAAGCGCATGTTGCAGGAGAGCGTGGACGCGCTGTTCGACAATGGCCGTCGCGGCCGCGCCATCACCGGGGCGAACAAGCGCCCGCTGAAGTCGCTGTCGGACATGCTGAAGGGCAAGCAGGGCCGGTTCCGGCAGAACCTGCTGGGCAAGCGCGTCGATTATTCCGGCCGCTCGGTGATCGTGGTGGGTCCGGAGCTGAAGCTGCACCAGTGCGGGCTGCCCAAGAAGATGGCGCTCGAACTGTTCAAGCCGTTCATCTACGCCAAGCTTGAGAAGTACGGCCACGCCACCACCATCAAGGCGGCGAAGCGGATGGTGGAAAAGGAGCGTCCCGAGGTGTGGGACATCCTCGAAGAGGTGATCCGCGAGCATCCGGTGATGCTGAACCGCGCGCCGACGCTGCATCGGCTTGGCATCCAGGCGTTCGAGCCGGTGCTGATCGAGGGCAAGGCGATCCAGCTGCATCCGCTGGTCTGCACCGCCTTCAACGCGGATTTCGACGGCGACCAGATGGCGGTGCATGTGCCGCTCAGCCTGGAGGCGCAGCTCGAAGCGCGCGTGCTGATGATGTCCACCAACAACATCCTCAGCCCGGCGAACGGCAAGCCGATCATCGTGCCGAGCCAGGACATCGTGCTGGGCATCTATTATCTGTCGCTGGAGACGCCCGAGTTCCGCGCCGCCGAGGACAATGCGTCGCCGGCGTTCGGCACCATCGGCGAGATCGAGCATGCGCTCGATGCCGGCGCGATCAAGCTGCATGACAAAATCCGCGCGCGGTTCCAGTCGGTCGATGCGAACGGCAACCCGATCCGCATGACCGCGGTGACCACCGCGGGGCGGATGCTGATCAACCAGATCCTGCCGGTGCATCCGGCGGTGCCGTTCAGCCTGATCAACCGCCAGCTCACCAAGAAGAACGTGTCGGACGTGATCGATGCGGTCTATCGCCATTGCGGCCAGAAGGAATGCGTGATTTTCGCCGACCGTCTGATGGGGCTTGGCTTCCGCCAGGCGGCGAAGGCGGGCATCTCGTTCGGCAAGAACGACATGATCATCCCCGACGACAAGCCGGAGATGATCCTCAAGACGCAAGGCGAGGTGAAGGAGTTCGAGCAGCAGTACCAGGACGGGCTGATCACCGCCGGCGAGCGCTACAACAAGGTGGTCGATGCCTGGTCGCGCTGCACCGACACGGTGGCGGCGGCGATGATGAAGGAAATCTCGCGCCAGGAGATCGGCAAGCCGACCAACAGCGTGTGGATGATGAGCCATTCGGGCGCGCGCGGGTCGCCGGCGCAGATGCGCCAGCTCGCCGGCATGCGCGGGCTGATGGCCAAGCCCTCGGGCGAGATCATCGAGCAGCCGATCATCGCCAACTTCAAGGAAGGCCTGTCGGTTCTCGAATATTTCAACTCGACGCACGGCGCCCGCAAGGGCCTGGCCGACACCGCGCTGAAGACCGCGAACTCCGGCTACCTCACCCGCCGGCTGGTGGATGTGGCGCAGGACTGCATCATCGTGGAGGAGGATTGCGGCACCGAGCGCGGGCTGACGGTGTCGGCGGTGATGGATGGCGGCGAGGTTGTGGCCCCGCTGTCGGAGCGCACGCTGGGCCGCACCGCGGCCGAGGACGTGATCGATCCGGCGACCGGGGTGATCATCGCGCCGCGCAACGTGCTGATCGAGGAGGAGCAGGCCGAGGCGATCGACCGGGCCGGCGTCGAGACGGTGAAAATCCGTTCGGTGCTGACCTGCGAGGCCGCGGTGGGTGTGTGCGGGCTGTGCTATGGGCGCGATCTGGCGCGTGGCACGCCGGTCAATATCGGCGAGGCGGTGGGCGTGATCGCCGCGCAGTCGATCGGCGAGCCGGGCACGCAGCTGACCATGCGCACCTTCCATATCGGCGGTGCCGCGCAGCGTGGCGCGGAGGTGTCGGCGATCGAGGCGAGCCATGACAGCACGGTGTCGGTGAAGAACCGCTTCGTGGTGCAGAACTCGATGGGCGTGCCGGTGGTGATGTCGCGCAACTGCGAGATCGTGCTGGCCGATGAGCGTGGCCGCGAGCGGGCGCGCTTCAGGGTGCCCTATGGCGCGCGCCTGCTGGTCGATGAGGGCCAGGCGGTGACGCGCAACGAGAAGCTGGCGGAGTGGGACCCCTACACCCTGCCGATTCTGACCGAGCGCGCCGGGCGGGTCGAGTATCTCGATCTGATCGAGGGCGTGACGCTGGTGGAGCGGGTCGATGAGGTGACCGGTCTGACCTCCAAGGTGGTGGTCGACTACAAGCAGTCATCCAAGGGTGTCGATCTGCGGCCGCGCCTGCAGCTCAAGGACGAGAAGGGCGAGGTGCTGAAGCTGCCGAACGGCACCGATGCGCGCTACTTCCTGTCGCCGGACTCGATTCTGTCGGTGGATAACGGCGCCGAGGTGGCGGCCGGTGACGTGATGGCGCGCATCCCCCGCGAGGGTTCCAAGACGCGCGACATCACCGGCGGTCTGCCGCGGGTGGCCGAATTGTTCGAGGCGCGCCGGCCGAAGGACCATGCGGTGATCGCCGAGACCGACGGGCGGGTGGAGTTCGGCAAGGACTACAAGGCCAAGCGCCGCATCGTGGTGAAGAACGACGAGACCGGCGAGGAGACCGAGTATCTGATCCCCAAGGGCAAGCACGTGTCGGTGCAGGAGGGCGATTTCGTCCGCCTGGGCGACCCGCTGGTGGACGGTCCGCGGGTGCCGCACGACATTCTCAAGGTGCTGGGGGTGGAGGCGCTGTCGGACTATCTGGTCAACGAGATCCAGGATGTGTACCGGTTGCAGGGCGTGAAGATCAACGACAAGCACATCGAGGTGATCGTTCGCCAGATGTTGCAGAAGGTCGAGATCATCGAGCCCGGCGACACCACGTTCCTGGCCGGCGAGCAGGTGGACAAGGTGGATTTCGACGCCGAGAACTTCAAGCGCGAGCGCGAGGGCGAGCGGATCGCCTCGGCGATGCCGGTGCTCCAGGGCATCACCAAGGCATCGTTGCAGACCCACAGCTTCGTCTCGGCGGCCTCGTTCCATGAGACGACACGGGTGCTGACCGAGGCGGCGACGGCCGGCAAGGTGGATACGCTGGTGGGGCTCAAGGAGAACGTGATCGTGGGGCGTCTGATCCCCGCGGGCACCGGTGCGGTGATGAACAAGCTGCGTGGCATCGCGGCCGGGCGCGACCGCCAGCGGGTGCGCCAGGAGGCCCCGGCATTGCCGGAGGTGCCGGCCGCCGAATAGGCGGCGCGGGCACGGGCAGGCAACAGGGGGGGCGGCCGCAGGGTCGCCCCCTTTTTGTTGGGCCGGACGGGTGGCGGGGCTGTCGCAGGGCGGCCCCCTTTTTATTGCATGGCATGACCGTCGGTTTCTGGTGCGCGGGCGGGTTCACCGGCTTGACTTGGGGGGCTCCCGAACGTAGGTTCCGCGCCCTCGGACACCCCGTGCGTTGTCGCGGCGGGCCATCGTTGGACAGAGTTTGCGCATCTGGCGCCGTCCCTTTCTACAGGGGGCCAAGGCCAGGAGCGATGAAGACACGCCAGGGCGCGACAGTGCCTGTGGCGGTTGTTTTCTGTCTTGACGGGGCTTGTCGGCTGCGTGCGGACCTGGGGATACCACGGATCGGAATGAGGCCTATGCCGACCATCAATCAGTTGATCGCGAACGGTCGCGAGCCGCGCAGCAAGCGCAACAAGGTTCCTGCATTGCAGGGCTGCCCGCAGAAGCGGGGCGTGTGCACGCGCGTCTACACGACGACGCCGAAGAAGCCGAACTCCGCGCTGCGTAAGGTGGCGAAGGTGCGGCTCACCAATGGCTATGAGGTGGTGAGCTACATCCCCGGTGAGGGGCATAATCTGCAGGAGCACAGCGTGGTGCTGATCCGTGGCGGTCGCGTCAAGGATTTGCCTGGCGTGCGCTATCACATCCTGCGCGGCGTTCTGGATACCCAGGGCATCGCCAAGCGTCGTCAGCGCCGGTCGCTGTATGGCGCGAAGCGGCCGAAGTAGGGGAGGCGGGAAATGAGTCGTCGTCGTCGCGCGGTCAAGCGCGAGATCCTGCCGGACCCGAAGTTCGGTGACATCGTCATCACGCGTTTCATGAATGCGCTGATGTATGATGGCAAGAAATCGACTGCCGAGACCATCGTCTATGGGGCGCTCGACGTGCTGAAGAAGCGCGGCGGTTCCTCGGCCGATCCGGTTCGCATGTTCCATGAGGCGTTGGACAATGTGAAGCCGGCGGTGGAGGTGCGTTCGCGGCGTGTCGGTGGTGCGACCTATCAGGTTCCGGTCGAGGTGCGCACCGACCGGCGCCAGGCGCTGGCGATCCGCTGGATCATCGACTCGGCGCGCAAGCGCGGCGAGCACACGATGGAGGATCGTCTTTCCAACGAGTTGCTGGACGCGGTGAACAACCGCGGCGCTGCCGTGAAGAAGCGCGAGGACACCCACCGGATGGCTGAGGCGAACAAGGCCTTCAGCCACTATCGCTGGTAACGCAATCAACCCACCCGACCATCCGCGGGCGACGGAGACACGACAATGGGCAAGGCTAAATTCGAGCGGAACAAGCCGCACTGCAACATCGGCACGATCGGCCACGTCGATCATGGCAAGACGTCGCTGACCGCGGCGATCACCAAGATCCTGGCCAAGACCGGTGGCGCGACCTTCACCGCGTATGACCAGATCGACAAGGCGCCCGAGGAGCGGGCCCGCGGCATCACGATCTCGACCGCGCATGTCGAGTATGAGACCGCGAACCGCCACTATGCGCACGTCGATTGCCCCGGCCATGCCGACTATGTGAAGAACATGATCACCGGTGCCGCGCAGATGGATGGCGCGATCCTGGTGGTGTCGGCCGCCGACGGCCCGATGCCGCAGACCCGTGAGCACATCCTGCTCGCCCGCCAGGTCGGCGTGCCGGCGCTGGTGGTGTTCCTCAACAAGGTCGACATGGTCGATGATCCCGAGCTGCTGGAGCTGGTGGAGATGGAGGTGCGCGAGCTGCTCTCCTCCTATCAGTTCCCTGGCGACGACATTCCGATCATCAAGGGCTCGGCGCTGTACGCGCTCGAGGATCGCAACCCCGAGCTGGGCGAGAAGGCGGTTCTGGAGCTGATGGCGGCGGTGGATTCCTACATTCCGCAGCCGGCGCGCGCCACCGACCGTCCGTTCCTGATGCCGATCGAGGATGTGTTCTCGATCTCGGGTCGTGGCACGGTGGTGACCGGGCGTATCGAGCGCGGCATCGTGAACGTGGGCGACGAAGTCGAGATCGTGGGCATCAAGGACACCGTGAAGACCATCGTCACCGGCGTCGAGATGTTCCGCAAGCTGCTCGATCGCGGCGAGGCCGGCGACAATATCGGCGCGCTGCTGCGTGGCACCAAGCGCGAGGACGTCGAGCGCGGGCAGGTTCTGTCGAAGCCCGGTTCGATCACCCCGCACACCAAGTTCAAGGCCGAAGCCTACATCCTGACGAAGGAAGAGGGCGGGCGTCACACCCCGTTCTTCACCAACTATCGTCCGCAGTTCTATTTCCGCACCACCGACGTGACCGGCGTGGTCACGTTGCCCGAGGGCACGGAAATGGTGATGCCCGGCGACAACGTGTCGATGGATGTCGAGCTGATCGCACCGATCGCGATGGATGACGGTCTGCGTTTCGCGATCCGCGAAGGTGGCCGCACTGTCGGCGCCGGCGTGGTGGCAAGCATCACGGCCTGAGCGAGATCGGTCCGCAACCCGGAAGATTGAGACCATGGATAATCAGAATATACGCATCCGCCTGAAGGCGTACGATCACCGCGTGCTGGATAACAGCACCAAGGAGATCGTGAACACCGCCAGGCGCACGGGTGCCCGGGTTCGCGGACCGATCCCGTTGCCGACGCAGATCGAGCGCTTCACGGTGAATCGCTCGCCGCACGTCGACAAGAAAAGTCGTGAGCAGTTCGAGATCCGTACGCATCGGCGGCTGCTCGATATCGTGGAGCCCACGCCGCAGACGGTGGACGCGCTGATGAAGCTCGACCTCGCCGCGGGCGTGGACGTCGAGATCAAGATCTGAGGGCGGGCAGATGCGCACTGGATTATTGGCCCGCAAGCTGGGCATGACCCGGCTTTTCAAGGATGACGGCACGCATGTGCCGGTCACGGTCCTGCATCTGGATGATCTGCGCGTGGTCGCGCAGCGCACCCAGGCGCGGGATGGGTATGACGCGGTGCAGCTCGGCTGGGGCCGCGCCAAGGTGAAGAACGTGAGCAAGCCCAATCGTGGCCACTACGCCGCGACGAAGGTGGAGCCGGCGAAGAAGCTGGTGGAGTTTCGCGTGGCGGCCGATGCGCTGCTGGAGCCTGGCGCGGTGTTGACCGCCGCGCATTTCGTGGTCGGCCAGAAGATCGACGTGTGCGGCATCAGCAAGGGCAAGGGCTTTGCCGGCGCGATGAAGCGGTGGAACTTCCGCGGTCTTGAGGCGTCGCACGGCGTGTCGGTGAGCCATCGTTCGCACGGCTCCACCGGCAATCGTCAGGACCCTGGCAAGACCTTCAAGAACAAGAAGATGGCCGGACATCTGGGTGTCGAGCGTGTGACCACGCTGAACATCGAGGTGGCGGCGGTGGACGCGGCGAAGGGGCTGATCATGGTCCGCGGCGCGGTGCCGGGTTCGGCTGGCGGGTATGTGCTGGTGCGCGACGCGGTGAAGAAGGCGCGCCATGCCGACGCGCCCTATCCCGCCGCGCTGGCAGGCTGAGGAATTCAGTGATGCAGATCGAGATCACGACATTGGACGGCGGTTCGGCCGGCACGATGGACCTTCCGGAGGCGATTTTCGGACAATCGCCGCGGGTGGACATCATCGCCCGCGTGATCGCCTGGCAGCAGGCACGCGCTCGCGCCGGCACCCACAAGGTGAAGGGCATGGGCGAGGTGTCTGGCACCACCAAGAAGCCCTACAAGCAGAAGGGCACCGGCAATGCCCGCCAGGGCAGCCTGCGTTCGCCGCAGTTCCGCACCGGCGGTGTGGTGCATGGGCCGGTGGTGCGTGACCATGGCTATGACCTGCAGAAGAAGGTACGGCGGCTGGGGTTGATCTCGGCGCTGTCGCAAAAGCAGGCCGAGGGCAAGCTGGTGGTGCTGGATGCCGCGGTTGGCGGCAAGACGTCGGAGACCGCGAAGCGGCTGAAGGCGCTGGGCTGGGGTTCGGCGCTGATCGTCGATGCGTCGGTGGATGAGGGCTTTGCCCGTGCGACGCGCAACATTCCGCATGTGGATGTGCTGCCGACGGTGGGTGCCAACGTCTATGACATTCTGCGCCACGACGTGCTGGCGATCACCCGTGCGGGGATCGACGGGCTGGCGCGCCGGCTGGGTGTGGAGACCGTGGCATGAGCACCGCATCGACCCGTTCGGCCACGCAGCGTGCGCGGGCCGCGAATTTGCCGCGCACCGCCTTGTTCGATGTGCTGCGCAGCCCGCTGATCACCGAGAAGGCGACGGCGCTGTCGGACAAGAACCAGGTCGGCTTCAAGGTGGCGATCGATGCCACCAAGCCGGAGATCCGCAAGGCGGTGGAGACCCTGTTCGGGGTGAAGGTGACGGCGGTGAACACCGTTGTGACCAAGGGCAAGACCAAGCGCTTCAAGGGTCGGCCGGGGGTTCGGTCGGACGTGAAGAAGGCCTATGTGACGCTGGCGGCGGGCGAGGCGATCGACCTGTCCGCGAAGCTCGGCTGAGAGAGCAGAACCGATGGCACTGAAACATTTCAACCCGGTCACACCGAGCCTGCGCGGAACGGTGCTGATCGACCGGCGCGAGCTGCACAAGGGCAAGCCGGTGAAGCTGCTCACCGAGGGCAAGTCGCACTCGGGCGGGCGCAACAATCACGGGCGCATCACCTCGCGGTTTCGCGGTGGCGGGCACAAGCAGAGCTACCGGCTGGTGGATTTCAAGCGCCGCAAGTTCGGCGTGGCGGCCCTGGTCGAGCGGCTGGAATATGATCCCAACCGCACCGCCTTCATCGCGCTGATCAAGTACGAGGATGGCGAGCTGGCCTATATCCTCGCGCCGCAGCGCCTGAAGGCCGGCGACACGGTGATCAGCGGGCTGCGCGTGGACATCAAGCCGGGCAACGCGATGCCGCTGGCGGCGATTCCGGTTGGCACCATCGTGCACAACATCGAGATGAAGGTCGGCGCCGGCGGCAAGCTCGCCCGTTCGGCCGGGACCTACGCGCAGCTGGTCGGCAAGGATGCCGGCTATGCGCAGATCAAGCTGATGTCGGGTGAGTTGCGGGTGGTTCGGGCCGAGTGCATGGCCTCGATCGGCGCGGTGTCGAACCCCGACAACATGAACCAGTCGATCGGCAAGGCCGGGCGTTCGCGCTGGCTGGGCTGGCGGCCGCATAACCGTGGCGTGGTGATGAACCCGGTCGACCATCCCCATGGTGGTGGCGAGGGCCGCACCTCGGGCGGGCGGCATCCGGTCACGCCGTGGGGCAAGCCGACCAAGGGCTACAAGACGCGGGTCAACAAGCGCACCGACGCGTTGATCATCCGTCGACGCAACAAGGGCAAATAGTCATGGCGCGTTCCGTCTGGAAAGGCCCGTTCGTTGACGGGTATCTGCTCAACAAGGCCGAGACCTCGCGGGCCTCGGGTCGCAACGAGATCATCAAGATCTGGTCGCGTCGCTCGACCATCCTGCCGCAGTTCGTGGGCCTCACCTTCGGGGTCTATAACGGTCACAAATTCCTGCCGGTGCAGGTGAGCGAGAACATGGTGGGGCACAAGTTCGGCGAGTTCTCGCCGACGCGCACCTTCACCGGGCATTCCGCCGACAAGAAAGCGAAGCGGGGCTGAGATGAGCAAGCCGAAAACCCCGCGCGGTCTGGCGGACAACGAGGCGCAGGCGATTCTGTCGAATCTGCGTATCAGCCCGCGCAAATTGAATCTGGTTGCCGGTCTGATCCGCAACCTGCCGGCATCCAGGGCGGTGGCCACGCTCGCGTTCAGCAAGCGGCGGATCGCGCATGATGTGCGCAAGACGCTGGAGAGCGCGATCGCCAACGCCGAGAACAATCACGGGCTGGATGTCGACCAGCTCGTCGTCATCCGCGCCGAGGTTGGGCGCGCGGTGGTGATGCGGCGCTTCCATGCGCGTGGGCGTGGGCGGTCGGCGAAGATCGAGAAATGGTTCAGCCATCTGAAGATCGTGGTCGCGGAGCGCGAACCGGTGGCTGAAGAGACCAACAGGAAGGCGGCGTAGGATGGGTCACAAGGTCAATCCGATCGGGCTTCGGCTCGGCATCAACCGCACCTGGGACAGCCGCTGGTTCGCCGGCACCGACTATGCCGATCTGCTGCATGCCGATCTGAAGCTGCGGGCGCATCTGAAGAAGAAGCTGTCCGGCGCGGGGGTTTCGCGGGTGGTGATCGAGCGTCCGGCGAAGAAGCCGCGGGTGACGATCTATGCGGCGCGGCCTGGCGTGGTGATCGGCAAGAAGGGGCAGGACATCGAGGTGCTTCGCAAGGAGCTGACCAAGATGGCCAATGCCGAGGTGTCGCTCAACATCGTCGAGATCCGCAAGCCCGAGATCGACGCGGTGCTGGTGGCCGAGAACATCGCCCAGCAGCTTGAGCGCCGGGTGGCGTTTCGCCGCGCGATGAAGCGTTCGGTGCAGTCGGCGATGCGGCTTGGCGCGCAGGGCATCCGCATCAATTGCGGCGGTCGTCTGGGCGGGGCCGAGATCGCGCGGGTCGAGTGGTATCGCGAGGGCCGGGTGCCGTTGCACACGCTGCGTGCCGACGTTGATTACGGCACCGGCACGGCCAAGACCACCTATGGCACCTGCGGTGTGAAGGTGTGGGTCTTCAAGGGTGAGATCATGGCGCACGACCCGATGGCGCAGGATCGTCGGGCCGCCGAACAGGCGCCGCAGCGTTAAGGGATACGAACGATGCTTTCCCCCAAGCGGACCAAGTACCGCAAAGCCCACAAAGGCCGCATCCATGGCCTGGCCAAGGGCGGCACCGCGCTCAATTTCGGCGCCTTCGGTTTGAAGGCGCTGGAGCCCGAGCGTGTGACCGCGCGCCAGATCGAGGCGGCGCGACGCGCGATCACCCGTGCGATGCGTCGTGCCGGTCGTGTGTGGATCAGGATTTTTCCGGATGTTCCGGTCTCCACCAAGCCCGCCGAGGTGCGTATGGGCTCGGGCAAGGGCAGCCCGGAATTCTGGGTGGCGCGGGTGAAGCCCGGCCGCATCATGTTCGAGATCGACGGCGTGACGCCCGAGCTCGCGCAGCAGGCGCTGGCACTCGGTGCGGCCAAGCTGCCGATCAAGACCCGGGTCGTGACCCGCATCGGGGAGGGCTGAGCATGACCAAGCCGGCCGAGATCAGGCTGAAGAGCGATGACGAACTGGCGGCGTTGCTGCTGGAGCTGAAGCGCGAGCAGTTCAATCTGCGTTTTCAGCGCGCTACCGGACAGGCCGAGGGCACCGCGCGGGTGCGCCAGGTGCGGCGCGATGTCGCGCGTGTTTTGACGACCCAGGCGGCGCGTTCGCGCACCGCCTCGGTCAAGAGCTGAGAGGAGTAGGGGCGATGCCAAGGCGCGTCCTGAGCGGGCGGGTGACGAGCGACAAGATGGACAAGACCATTACGGTCCTGGTCAATCGGCGCATCATGCATCCGCTGTACAAGAAGTTCATTCGCCGTTCGAAGAAGTATGCGGCGCATGACGAGGGCAATGTCTGCAAGATCGGCGACATGGTGCGCATCGTCGAGTGCGCCCCGATCAGCAAGCGCAAGACCTGGACTGTGATCGCGCGCAATGGCGAGGATTTCGCCGGCGCCGATGCGCAGGCCGGATAAGGGGCAGGGCCGATGATCCAGGTAGAGAGCAATCTCGACGTTGCCGACAATTCCGGCGCCAAGCGCGTGCAGTGCATCAAGGTGCTGGGCGGCTCCAAGCGGCGCACCGCGTCGGTGGGCGACGTGATTGTCGTGTCCATCAAGGATGCGATTCCGCGTGGCAAGGTGAAGAAGGGCGACGTGCACCAGGCGGTGATCGTGCGCACCGCGTTTCCGGTGCGCCGGGCCGATGGCAGCGCGATCCGCTTTGATCGCAACGCCGCGGTGCTGATCAACAAGCAGCAGGAGCCGATCGGCACCCGTATTTTCGGGCCGGTGGTGCGTGAGCTGCGGGCGAAGAAATTCATGAAGATCATCAGCCTCGCGCCGGAGGTGCTGTGATGGCCGCGCGCATTCGCAAGGGTGACAAGGTCGAGGTGATCTCGGGCGCCGACAAGGGCAAGCGCGGCGAAGTGCTGCGCGTGATGCCCAAGGACGATCGCGCGGTGGTGCAGGGCGTGGCGATGGCCAAGCGGCATCGCAAGGCGACGTCCATGGGCCAGCCTGGCGGGATCATCAGCCAGGAGGCGTCGGTGCATCTGTCCAATCTGGCGCTGGTGGATCCGAAGACGGACCAGCGCACGCGCGTTGGTTTCCGGGTGCTCGACGATGGCCGCAAGGTGCGCGTCGCCAAGAGCACCGGCAACGTGATCGAGGGCTGAGGCGATGAGCGACACACACACCGAGGCGGCGCCGCAGCCGCAGAAGCCGCGGATGCAGCAGCGCTATCTGGACGAGATTCGCGCCAAGATGCAGGCGGAGTTCGGCTATGCGAACCCGATGCAGGTTCCCAAGCTCGAAAAGATCGTCATCAACATGGGTGTCGGCGAAGCCGCCGGCGACCAGAAGAAGCTCGATGCGGCGGTGGCGGAGTTGACGCTGATCGCCGGGCAGAAGGCGGTGAAGACGGTGGCCAAGAAGGCGATCGCCGGCTTCAAGATCCGCGAGGGTCTGCCGATCGGCTGCAAGGTGACGCTGCGCAAGTCGCGCATGTATGAGTTTCTCGACCGTCTGGTCACCATCGCCATGCCGCGGGTGCGCGATTTTCGCGGCATCACCGGCAAGGGGTTCGATGGGCGTGGCAACTTCGCCATGGGGATGAAGGAGCAGATCGTGTTTCCCGAGATCGTCTACGACAAGGTGGACGCGATCCGTGGGATGGACATCGTGTTCGTGACCACCGCGCCGACGGATGCGGAAGCGAAGGCGCTGTTGAAGCATTTCGACATTCCGTTCGCGGCCTGAGTGGCGCGGGTGGAATTGGGTTCAATGAAATCGGTTGTTTGGAATACCCCCGCCCGGCATGTCCGGTCGGCAGGTTCCGGAGGGTAAGCGGATGGCCAAGACGTCTCAGGTCAATCGGAACAAGAATCGTGAGCGCATGAGCGCGCGCGACAAGACCAAGCGGGCGGCGCTGAAGGCGATCGTGATGGATCGCTCAAGCCCGGTCGAGGAGCGTTTCGACGCTTCCTTGCGGCTGGCGCAACTGCCGCGCAATGGCGCGCAGGTGCGGGTGCGTCTGCGCTGCGAGCTGACCGGTCGGTCGCGTGGCAATTATCGGAAATTCCGCCTGTGCCGCATTGCACTGCGTGACCTGGCCAGCTCGGGGCAGATCCCCGGCATGGTCAAGGCGAGCTGGTAAGGGGGCAGGGCAGTGAATCTTTCCGACCCGTTGGGTGACATGCTCACCCGCATCCGCAATGCGCAGCGCAACCGCCACGCCTCGTGCGTGTCGCCGGCGAGCCAGTTGCGGGCGAACGTTCTGGATGTGTTGAAGCGCGAGGGCTATATTCGCGGGTTCGCGGCCGAGGAGCTGCGGCCGGGGATCGCGCAGCTGCGCATCGAGCTGAAGTACAACGAGGGCGAGCCGGTGATCAAGGAGATCACCCGGATTTCCAAGCCGGGCCGTCGCGTCTATTCGAAGATCAAGGAATTGCCGCGGGTGTATGCGGGCCTTGGTATTTCCATTCTCTCGACCCCGCGCGGGGTGTTGAGCGATGCCGAGGCCCGCGCCGCCAATGTTGGCGGCGAGCTCCTGTGCCGCGTGTTCTGACGGAGATTTGAGATGTCGCGAGTCGGCAAATATCCCGTCGAGATTCCGGCCGGCGTCCAGGTGGCGATCGCGGGCGGTGTGTTGACGGCCAAGGGCAAGCTGGGTGAGCTGAAGCTGCCGCTCACCGATCATGTCGAGACGGTGGTCGAGGGTACCCAGGTCAAGGTGTCGCCGCGCGGCAACGCGGTGGCGGCGCGGATGATGTGGGGCACCACGCGGTCGCTGGTGGCCTCGATGCTGCAGGGCGTGTCCAGCGGCTATGCCAAGACGATGGAGATCACCGGCACCGGCTATCGTGCCTCGGTGCAGGGCGCGAACCTGGTGATCAATCTCGGTTTTTCGCACGATGTGGTCTATCCGGTGCCGCCGGGCATCAAGATCAGCTGTGAGCGTCCGACCTCGATCAAGGTCGAGGGCATCGACAAGCGTTTGGTTGGCCAGGTGGCCGCGGAGATCCGGGGTTTCCGTCCGCCCGAGCCCTATAAGGGCAAGGGTGTGCGGTATGACAACGAGACGATCCGCCGCAAGGAAGGCAAGAAGAAGTAATGAGCGCGATCAAGGATTTGCGGGATCGGCGGCGCAAGCGCCTGCGGTTCCAGCTGCGAGCCAAGGGCGGTCTGCGGCCGCGTTTGTCGGTGTTTCGGTCAAGCAAGCATATCTATGCCCAGGTGATCGACGACGCCGACGGGCGGACGCTGGCGGCGGCCTCGTCGGTGGATGCGACGCTGCGCGCGGCGCTCAAGACCGGGGCCGATCAGGATGCGGCCGCGGCGGTGGGCAAGCTGGTCGCCGAGCGGGCGCTGGCGGCGGGCGTCAAGGAAGTCGTGTTCGATCGAGGGTCGTATCTGTATCACGGCCGCGTGAAGGCTCTGGCGGAGGCTGCCCGCGAGGGCGGCCTGGCCTTCTAAGAGGATTTGGCAATGGCACGTGAACCCAGAGAAGGCGGCCGGGGCCGCGGCGGCGATCGCGATCGCGATGGCGGCGACGACCTGATCGACAAGCTGGTCAGCATCAACCGCGTCGCCAAGGTGGTGAAGGGTGGACGTCGGTTCGCCTTCGCAGCACTGGTGGTGGTGGGCGACCAGAAGGGCCGGGTCGGCTATGGCTCGGGCAAGGCGCGCGAGGTGCCCGAGGCGATCCGCAAGGCGACCGAGCGGGCCAAGCGCACCATGATCCGGGTGCCGATGAAGGAAGGCCGCACGCTGCATCACGACGTGTTCGGCCGGTTCGGCGCGGGCAACGTGGTGCTGCGCAGCGCCTCGGCGGGCACCGGCATCATCGCCGGCGGTCCGATGCGCGCGGTGTTCGAGACGCTGGGCATCGGCGATGTGGTGGCCAAGTGCATCGGCACGCGCAACCCGCACAACATGGTCAAGGCGACGTTCGCGGCGCTGGGCAACGCGGCCAGCCCGCGCAGCGTGGCGCAGCGGCGCGGCAAGAAGGTGTCCGACATTCTGGGCAAGCGCGAGTCCGCGCCGGCGGCCGAGGCGGCGGAAGCGGGGGCATCGAGCGATGTCTGACGGCAAGAAGGTGCGGGTGACGCAGATCGCCTCGGGCAACGGGCAGAAGCCGGGGCAGCAGGCGACGCTGGTCGGGCTGGGTCTGAACAAGATCCGCCGGGTGCGCGAGCTGGAAGACACGCCGTCGGTCCGCGGGATGCTGCGCAAGGTGGCGCATCTGGTGCGGGTCGAGGAACTCTCCTGATTTCGATCGGGGGTAAGGGAACAAGTCGATGAAGCTGAATGAAATCCGCGACAATCCTGGCGCGCATCTGAAGTCCAAGCGGCTTGGCCGCGGCATCGGGTCGGGCAAGGGCAAGACGTCGGGCAAGGGCGTGAAGGGCCAGAAGGCGCGCGAGGGCGTGGCGCTGAACGGGTTCGAGGGCGGCCAGCTGCCGATCTATCGCCGCCTGCCCAAGCGCGGCTTCAAGAACATCTTCCGGGTTGCCTATGCGCCGCTGAACATCGGCCGTCTGGAGGCGGCGATCGAGGCCGGCAAGATCGACGCCGGCCAGCCGATCACCGAGGACGTGCTGCGCGCGGCGGGCCTGGTGCGGACCGGCAAGCTCGGCGGCGTGCGGCTGCTGGCCAAGGGCAGCATCGGCCGGGCGGTGCGCATCGAGGTTGCCGGCGCGTCGGCGGCGGCGATCGCGGCGATCGAGGCGGCGGGTGGCAGCGTGACCACCACCGCGGCGGTGGCGGCCCCGACCGAGGGCTGACCGCGGCGGGGGTTGCGGCCGCGCCGCCGCTTCCCTCATAACAGCGCGCCGACATTGGTCGGTGCTTCGACGGCGCGGTGATCGCCCGCCGGCAGCGACACAGGAGCGCCCGGCTCCGGCCTTGGGCGCCCCGCTTTGGGGACAAAGAGATGGCCTCGGCCGCCGAACAGCTCGCCTCCAACATGAGTTTGGGCAATTTCGCGAAGGCCACGGAGCTGAAGCAGCGCCTGTGGTTCACGCTGGGCGCGCTGATCGTCTATCGGGTCGGCACCTATATTCCAGTGCCGGGCGTGGATGCCTCGGTGATGGGCGAGATGTTCGCCCAGCATAGCGGCGGCATTCTGGGCATGTTCGACATGTTCTCCGGCGGCGCGCTGGGCCGGATGACGGTGTTCGCGCTCAACATCATGCCGTATATCTCCGCCTCGATCATCATCCAGCTGATGTCGGCGGCGATCCCCTCGCTTGAGACCTTGAAGAAGGAAGGCGAGCAGGGGCGCAAGAAGCTCAATCAATATACCCGCTATCTGACCGTGCTGATCGCGCTGTTCCAGTCCTATGGCATCGCCGTCGGGCTGGAGGGGATGCGCGGCAGCTTCGGGCCTGCGGTGGTTGATCCGGGGCTGTTCTTCCGGCTGTCCTGCGTGGTGTCGCTGGTGGGCGGCACGATGTTCCTGATGTGGATCGGTGAGCAGATCACCGCGCGAGGTGTGGGCAACGGCCAGAGCCTGATCATCTTCGCGGGCATCGTGGCGAACCTGCCGCATGCGCTGGCCAGCCTGCTGGAGCTGGGGCGGACCGGGGCGCTGTCGCCGTTTTTCATTCTGCTGTTCCTGCTGATCGCGGTGGCGGTGATCGGCTTCGTGGTGTTCATGGAGCGGGCGCAGCGGCGCATCACCATCCAGTATCCCAAGCGCCAGGTGGGGCAGCGGATGTTTGGCGGTGATTCGACGCACATGCCGCTGAAGGTGAACACCTCGGGCGTGATCCCGCCGATTTTCGCCAGTTCGCTGTTGCTGATCCCCGCGACGATCGCCGGGTTCTCGACCAACGCGCCGGGCTGGGTGAACGAGATCACCGCGCAGCTCGCGCATGGCCAGCCGCTGTACATGGCGGCCTATGCCGGGCTGATCATCTTTTTCGCCTATTTCTATACCGCCGTGGTGTTCAACCCGCAGGAGACCGCGGACAATCTGAAGAAATATGGCGGCTTCATTCCGGGCATCCGGCCGGGCAGCGCGACGGCGGATTATTTCGACACCATTCTCACCCGGATCACCTCGCTGGGCGCGATCTATCTGTGTATCGTGTGTCTGCTGCCCGAGATTCTGATCAGCCATTACGGCGTGCCGTTCTATTTCGGCGGCACCAGCCTGATGATCATCGTTTCGGTGACGATGGACACGGTGACGCAGATACAGTCTCATCTGCTGGCGCACCAATATGAAGGCTTGATCCGCAAGGCGCGGGTGCGCGGCCGCAAGGGCTGATCGGGCGGAACCGACGCGAAAGGAAGCGCGGGCGTGAATCTGATTCTTCTCGGCCCGCCCGGCGCGGGCAAGGGCACCCAGGCCAAGCGCCTGGAGGAACGATACGGCATCGTGCAGATTTCCACCGGCGACATGCTGCGCGCCGAGGTGACGGCCGGCAGCGAGGTCGGGCGCGAGGCGAAGGCGGTGATGGAGGCCGGGCAACTGGTGTCCGACGCCATTCTGATCCGCATGCTGGGCAATCGGCTGGCGCAGGCCGATGCGGCGGGCGGGGTGATCCTGGACGGGTTTCCGCGAACCGTGCCGCAGGCGATGGCGCTGGATGATCTGTTCGCCTCGCGCGGGCTGGCCCTTGATGCGGTGATCGAGCTGAAGGTGGATGACGCCGCCCTGGTGGAGCGCATCGCCGGGCGCTTCACCTGTGCCAAATGCGGTGCGGGCTATCACGACCAGTTTCATCAGCCGCGGGTGGGCGGGGTGTGCGACGTGTGCGGCAGCACCGAATTCACCCGCCGCGCCGACGACAACCGCGAGACGGTGGCCGCGCGGCTGGCCGCCTATCACCGGCAGACCGCGCCGATTCTGCCGCATTACGCGGCGAGCGGGCAGCTTCGGTCGGTGGATGGAATGGCGCCGATCGACGCGGTGACGGCGTCGCTGGTGGCGCTGCTGGACCCGTTGCGGGCGGCGCGGGCGTGACGCAGGGCAGCCCCCCCGCGTTCGGAGGGGGATGCGGGGTGATTCTGACAAAGATTTAATTTAGTTGCGTTGACTTGGGGGTGCGGGTGGCTATAGTCCGCGCCCTTGGTCCGGCCTGCCCGGTCGGACCAATTCGTCGGCATGGTTCGGCTTGGCGTCCAGTTGCTGGAGACCCAGTTGGCCTGACGGCGGTTTGACAAGACAGGCGGGCGGCGCGCGACCCGGCAGACTGGTGCCGGCGTTGGCGTTTGGGCGTGCAGAAACAGGGTTGAGCAGCGGGCCCTTCCGCGGTGTCGGTGGGGTCGCATAGCAGGAGAGACGGCGTGGCGCGTATTGCCGGTGTGAATATTCCGACCAACAAGCGGGTGACGATCAGCCTGCGTTATATTTATGGCATCGGCCCGACCAACGCGCAGGAGATCTGCGACAAGCTCGGCATTCCGGCGGAGCGTCGGGTGAACCAGCTCTCCGACGACGAGGTGCTGAAGATCCGCGAGATGATCGACCGCGATTACCGCGTCGAGGGTGATCTGCGGCGTGAAGTTGCGATGAACATCAAGCGGCTGATGGATCTGGGCTGCTATCGCGGCCTGCGCCATCGCCGCGGTCTGCCGGTGCATGGCCAGCGCACGCACACCAACGCGCGCACCCGCAAGGGCAAGGCGGTGGCGATCGCCGGCAAGAAGAAGGTCACGAAGTAAGGCGGCGTCGCTGCCTGCCTCGCTATTCATGCGGCCCTGGCCGCGTCTCTGGACGGAACTGGATCATCGAACATGGCGAAGCCCGCCTCGCGCGCTCCCCGACGCAAGGAACGCAAGAACATCATCTCCGGCGTCGCCCATGTGGCGGCGACGTTCAACAACACCATGATCTCCATCACCGACGCGCAGGGCAACACCATCGCCTGGTCGTCCGCCGGTGCGCAGGGCTTCAAGGGCAGCCGCAAATCGACGCCGTATGCGGCGCAGATGGCGGCCGAGGATGCCGGCCGCAAGGCGCGCGAGCACGGCATGGAGACGCTGGAGATCGAGGTGAACGGGCCGGGCTCGGGGCGCGAGAGCGCAATGCGGGCGTTGCAGACCGTGGGCTTCTCGATCAGCGCGATCCGCGACACCACGCCGATCCCTCACAATGGCTGCCGTCCGCGCAAGCGTCGGCGGGTGTGACACGGGCCGGGCCGATTTTGTCGGCCTGACCCGCGCCTGGCGCGCCGCGTCGTTCGCGCGGGCGCGTCGGCGCAGACCAATGGGGGCGGCCTTGTCGCCCCGAACCTGATCGGCGGTTCGTCCGCTGATGTATTCGAGAGGTTGCTGATGCCTATGCAACGGAACTGGCAGTCGTTGATCAAGCCGGAAAAGCTCGAGGTCGAGCCCGGTTCGGACCCGTCGCGCGCGGCCACCGTGATCGCCGAGCCGCTGGAGCGCGGCTTTGGCATGACGCTGGGCAACGCGATCCGGCGCATTCTGCTGTCGTCGTTGCAGGGTGCCGCGGTGACCGCGATCCAGATCGATGGCGTGCTGCATGAATTCAGCTCCATCCCCGGCGTGCGCGAGGATGTCACCGACATCGTGCTGAACGTGAAGCAGCTCGCCCTGCGCATGCATGGCGAGGGGCCGAAGCGGATGTTGTTGCAGGCGACCGGGCCGGGCGAAGTGCGCGCCGGGCAGATCGCGGCGGGCCACGACATCGACATCATGAACCCGGAGCTGGTGCTCTGCACGCTGGATGACGGCGTGAAGTTCTCGATGGAGCTGACGGTGCAGCTCGGCAAGGGCTACGTCGCCGCGGCGGCGAACCGTCCCGAGGATGCGCCGATCGGGCTGATCCCGATCGATTCGATCTATTCGCCGGTGCGCCGGGTGTCGTACCGGGTCGAGCCGACCCGTGTCGGCATGGTCACAGATTTCGACAAGCTGCTGCTGCAGATCGAGACCAACGGCGCGGTGACGCCCGAGGATTCGGTGGCGCTGGCGGCGCGCATCCTGCAGGACCAGTTGCAGCTGTTCATCAATTTCGACGAGCCGCAGCAACTGCGCGACGCCGAGCCGGTGGACGACCTGCCGTTCAACCGCAATCTGCTGCGCAAGGTGGACGAGCTGGAGCTGTCGGTGCGCAGCGCCAACTGCCTGAAGAACGACAACATCGTCTATATCGGCGACCTCGTGCAGAAGACCGAGCAGGAAATGCTGCGCACCCCGAATTTCGGGCGCAAGTCGCTGAACGAGATCAAGGAAGTGCTGACCGCGATGGGTCTGACGCTGGGCATGCCGGTGACCGGCTGGCCGCCGGAGAACATCGAGGACCTGGCCAAACGGCTCGAAGAGCCGTTCTGAACGATTAGCCGGCCCGCGCGGGTCGGCGCACGACAATGACGAGCCGGACTGACCGTCCGGCGACCGCAGGAGAAGACAGATGCGTCACGGTGTGGCCGGGCGGAAGCTCAATGTGACATCCAGCCATCGGCTGGCGATGTTCCGCAACCTGGCGGTGGCGCTGATCAAGCACGAGCAGATCACCACCACCCTGCCGAAGGCCAAGGAGCTGCGGCCGGTGGCGGAGAAGCTGATCACGCTGGGCAAGCGGGGCGGGCTGCATGCGCGCCGCCAGGCCTATGCGCAACTGCGCGACGATCGCATCGTCGCCAAGCTGTTCACCGCGCTGGCCGATCGCTATCGCGGCCGGGCCGGCGGCTATTGCCGGGTGCTGCATGCCGGCGTACGCCATGGCGACGCCGCCTCGATGGCGGTGATCGAGCTGGTGGACCGCGATCCGACGGCGAAGGGCCAGGACAGCGGTCCGCGCCCCGAGGCCGCGGAAGCCGAGGTAGACTGATACCATGTCTCGCTGAGCGCGACCCATGGCATCAGCCCTTGGTCTCGCGCGCGCCGCCCAGCCAACCCGCGCGCATACCAAATCCCGCGAACCGCGAAAGCGTCGCGGTCCGCGAAATTTGGTATCACACCCCGTAATAACCGCGGTACCACGCCACGAACGCCGGCACCCCCACGCTGATCGGCGTCGCCGGGCAATAGCCG
>DAHWBL010000227.1 GCA_027323595.1 Acetobacteraceae bacterium
CGGTGAGCGCGGATGGCGCGCTGGTGCTGGTGGACCAGCATGCCGCCCATGAGCGGCTGACGCATGAGGCGCTGGCCCGGCAATATCTGGAGGGCGGCGTGCGCAGCCAGCCGTTGCTGCTGCCCGCCGTGGTGGAGATGGCGCCGGCCGAGGCGGGGCGACTGCTGGAGCGGGCGCCGGGGCTGGCGCGGCTGGGGCTGGAGATCGAGCCGTTCGGCGGCGGCGCGGTGCTGGTGCGGGCACTGCCGGCGGTGCTGGGCACCCCCGACGCGGCGCCGCTGCTGGCTGATCTGGCCGACGAACTCGGCGAGAACGATGAGAGCGCGGCGCTAGAATCCCGGCTTGACGCGGTGATCGCGCGGATGGCCTGCCATGGCTCGATCCGGGCCGGGCGGCGGCTGGACGCGACGCAGATGGATGCGCTGCTGCGGCAGATGGAAGCCACCCCGCGGGCGGCGACATGCAGCCACGGGCGGCCGACCTTTCTGCGGCTGACCCGCGGCGATATCGAGATGCTGTTCGGCCGGCGATGAAGCGGCTACACCGCCGGGCATGACCGACACACCCGCGCCCGCCCACCTGCAATCGATGACCGGCTTCGCCCGTGCCGAGGGGCAGGCGGACGGGCTCGCGTTCATCTGGGAGCTGCGCTCGGTCAACGGGCGCGGGCTGGAGATCCGGCTGCGGCTGCCGCCGGGGTTCGAGGCGCTGGAGCCGGGATTGCGGACCGAGATCGGGGCGGCGCTGAAGCGCGGCAATGTCAGCGCCAGTTTGACCGTGCGCGCCGAGGCGCCGGCTTCCCTCACGCCTGACCCGGCGGCGCTGGAGCAGGTGCTGGCGCTGGCGCTGGCGCTGGCCGGGCGCATTCCCGGCGCGCCGCCGCCGCGCGCCGAGGCGCTGCTGGGGCTGCCGGGGGTGCTGCGCGCGGCAAATGCTGCGTCGGAGACGGGGCGCGAGGCGGTGCCGGCGGCGGTCGGGGCGGGGTTCAGCAGCGCGCTCGCGCAGTTGCGGCGGAGCCGGGCCGCCGAGGGGGCGCGGCTGGGGGTGGTGCTGGGGCGGCTGCTCGATGAGATCGCCGCACTTCGCGACAGCGCGGCGGCGCAGGCGGCGATGCAGCCGCAGGCGCAGAAGGCGCGGCTGATGGAGGCGCTGGCGGGGTTGCTGGAGGGGCAGAATCTGCCCGAGGAACGCATCGCGCAGGAGGTGGCGCTGCTGGTGGCGCGCGGCGATGTGCGCGAGGAGCTGGACCGGCTGGAGGCGCATATCGGCGCGGCGCGGGGGCTGCTGGCCGAGGCGGCGGGGGTGGGCAGGCGGCTGGATTTCCTGGTGCAGGAATTCAACCGCGAGGCCAACACGCTGTGCAGCAAGTCGGCCAGCCTGGGGCTGACCGACATCGGGCTGAAATTGAAGGCGACGATCGAGCAGGTGCGCGAGCAGGTGCAGAACCTTGAGTAGTCTGGCGCGGCGCGGGCTGTGCCTGGTGCTGGCCGCGCCCTCGGGCGGCGGCAAATCCTCGATCACCCGCGCGCTGCTGGCGCGTGAGCCCGGGCTCGCGCTGTCGGTCAGCGTGACGACGCGCGCGCCGCGGGCGGGCGAGCAGGACGGGGTGCATTATCATTTCATCGACCAGGCGCGCTTTTCGGCGATGGCCGAGGCCGGTGCGCTGCTGGAATGGGCGCAGGTGTTCGGCGGCGGCTATGGCACGCCGCGCGACCCGGTGGAGCAGGCGCTGGCGGCGGGGCGCGACATTTTGTTCGATATCGACTGGCAGGGCTTCGCCCAGCTTCGCGCGGCGTTGCCGGGCGATGTGGTGGGGGTGTTTTTGCTGCCGCCGTCGCGCGCGGCGCTGGCCGAGCGGCTGGTGGCGCGCGGCGACGATCCGGCGGTGATCGCGCGCAGGATGGACGCGGCGGACGACGAGATGGCGCGGTGCGCGGGGTTTGATCATGTGCTGATCAACGATGATTTCGATGCCACCGTGCGCGGGGTGGAGGCGGTGCTGCACGCCGCGCGCTGTGCCACGTCGCGGCTGGTCGGGCTGGATGGCTGGCTGGCGGGGCTGCGGGGGTGAGCACGCCCGTTACAAATTGAGTCACGTGACTCAAATTGTAACAGAATCGTTCCAATTATGCGGTTTTCGATTGTCTCATATGCAGGCTGCATAATTTTGTTGCGGCAGGGATTTTTGGCTTGTTGATTTTGAGTATCAATTGAAATGTGCCCGCGCGCGGGGCGGCGGGAACGTGCGGGGCGTTGACCTGTGTCAAAGCCGGGCACCGCAATTCGCGCTCAGATCACCAAAGACGACCAGCCTGTGGTTGCAACGCCTGGAGGTGATGAAGGCTGGACGAACAGGAATTTCAACGCTCGGCGCCGTGGTGGGCAGCTTGTCGCCCGATGGTGCCCGATCCGACGGTGATCGGTACCGGCATTGGTTATCGGTTCTGATCTCTCCGTGCGTGGGCCGGCTCCCCCCCCTTGATCGGCCCCCGCTTACCTCACCGCCCTGGCACTGACGTGCCAGGGCGGTTTTTTTTGGTTTTCCTGGTGTGGCAGTGAGGTGTCGGGGGGGGGGTGGTTTGGGTGTCTGCGATGGGTGAATTTGCGACGATCCGGTTCGGGACAATCGCGCGCGGCAGGCAGATTCCGGTGTAGGGTGGGATGCGCTTATGCACCCCACCATCGGGATGCGATGGTGAACGCCATCAGGTGGTCGCGCGCGGGCTTTATCCCGCCGATTTCGGCGAGAGGGTGACGTCCGCGGAGCCAAGTTGAAGCTCGCGCGATTTCTTTGCCGCGCTCCGGTGCGGCATCAAGCGGTGGGGTGCGGAAGGGCACCCCACCCTACGCTTGCTGTTTGTCGCCCCAAATGGCGTCCCGGCCCGGGAAGTCACCACCGCGCGCGCCGCCATCGACGCCCGGGCGCGTGAGCAGCAACAGAAATGCCAGTCGCTGGAGCAGCAGATCACCCAGAAGGAGTCCGAGACCGCCGAGAACCAGGCGATGATCGCCAAGCTCGGTGCCAGCCTGCCGCTGTTGCAGCAGAAGCGAGATTTGTATCGCGCCATGCTGAACAACGGCTTCAGCAGCCGGGTGGCCTGGCTGGACAGTGAGCAGGCCTACACCGACCAGTTCCATCAGATTGCCGTGCAGCAAACACATGGCGATCAGTTGGTGGCGGCGAAGCAGGCGCTGATGGCACAGTTGGCCCAGACCCGGGCGGGCTACGCCCATGATGTGCTGAAAGACCTGGCGGACGCCGAACAGAAAGAGGGCGAGCTGTCGCAGCAATATGCCGCCGCCGCGCACAAGGCCGAGGAGACCGTTCTCACCGCGCCGATTGCCGGCACCGTGCAGGCGCTGGCCGTTCATACATTGGGCGGGGTGGTGCAGCCCGCACAGGCCTTGCTGACCGTGGTGCCCAATGACGGGCCGGTGTTGATCGAGGCGACGGTGGAGAATGGCGATATCGGCTTTGTCCATGCCGGACAGGACGCCGAGGTGAAGGTGCGTACCTTCGAGTTCACCCGATACGGGCTGCTGCATGGGCATGTGGTCGATGTCAGTCGCGATCGTGTTCTGGAGGCGGCGGCGCCAGCGGTGCAGAAAGCCTCAGGTGGGCCGGCAAATGACCCGAAAAGCCAGGACGGCAAACCGGATGAGCCCGGGTATATCGCGCATATCGCCCTGGACACTGATCGCATAATGGTGGGCGGGCGGGAGGAGGCGCTGTCGCCGGGAATGGCGGTGACGGCGGAAATCAAGACTGGGCGGCGCAGTTTGATCAGTTATT
>DAHWBL010000243.1 GCA_027323595.1 Acetobacteraceae bacterium
GCCACCGCGATCTCCACCCCCGGACAGGCCCACAACGCCGTCTCCGCCCGCGCCCGCCGCGCCGCCGACAGGCGCTTCGAGTCGTCGATGAGCCCGGCCAGCGCCTCGGGCACGCCGTCGGCGAACACCACCGCCGCCGCCACCACCGGCCCCGCCAGCGGCCCGCGCCCAACCTCATCCACCCCAGCGACCCGCCCGCCCAGCGACGCCTCGATCAAAAAATCCGGCACCCACATCCCCAGCCAGCCCGCGGGCCAACCCAAGCACCCCGCGCGCGCGCCGCGCCAGCCCTCCCGACCGCCTGCCTCACAACAGGCTGAGCTGCGCCTGCCCCGCCATCGCCACCGCCGGCACCGCGAACGCGTCATGATCCAGCGCCAGGTGCCCCTCCAGCCCGAACTGGCGCGCCGCCCGATGAAACCGCTGCGACAGCAGCTCCGCATAGGCACCGGTGCCGGTGAAGCGACGATGGAACTCGCCATCGTTCAGCGCCCCCTCACGGGTCTGGCGGATCAGGCTCAGCACATGCGCGGCCCGCTGCGGGTAATGGGTGTGCAGCCAGGCATCGAACATCTCGCGCAGCTCATGCGGCAGCCGCAGCAGCACATAGCCGGCATAGCCCGCCCCGGCAGCGGCGGCCTGGCGCAAGATCTGCTCCATCTCGGCGTCGTTCAGCCCAGGGATCATCGGCGCCGCCAGCACCCCCGCCGGCACCCCCGCGCGCGCCAGCTCCCCGATCGCGGCCAGCCGGCGCGCCGGCGTCGCCGCCCGCGGCTCCATCCGCCGCGCCAGCCCCGGATCGAGCGTCGTCACCGACACATACACCCGCGCCAGCCGCCGCCGCGCCATCCGCGACAGAATGTCCAGGTCGCGCAGCACCCCGGAGGACTTGGTGACGATCGCCACCGGATGGCCGAACCGCTCCAGCACCTCCAGGATCGACCGGGTGAGCTTCAGCGTGCGCTCCACCGGCTGATACGGATCGGTGTTGGTGCCCAGCGCGATGGTGCGCGGCACATAGCCCGAGCGGCGCAGCTCGCGCTCCAGCAATTCCGCGACTTCTGGCTTGTAGACAAGCTTGGTTTCAAAATCGAGGCCCGGCGAATAGCCCAGATAGGCATGCGTCGGGCGGGCGAAACAATAGACGCAGCCATGCTCGCAACCGCGATAGGGATTGACCGAGCGATCAAAGCCCAGATCGGGCGAGCGGTTGTAGCTCAGCGCCGAACGGCTCGCATCGCGTTGCAGGCTGGTCGGCAACGGCGGCAGCTCGGTGAAATCCGCCGCCAGCGTGCCCCAGCCATCATCGAACGGGCTCGCCACCGTGGCGTCGAACCGCGAGGCCGGGCTGGTCACCGCCCCGCGCCCGCGCCGCGCCGGCACACTCAGCGCCCCGGCCGGCCCCCATTCCTCCAGTCGCTCCCCGGTGCCATCCAGCATCGACCGCTCCCGCTGTGCCGTTCACTTTCTGTTCTGGAACCCTGCCGGAAACCACCCCGGCAGGTCAAGAACAAAATAAGAACTTTCACGCGTCAGATCGAGGGGTGCCAGAAGCGATGGGTGCCAGAAGCGATCAGGCCGTCGCCGCCAGATGCTCCTGCAACCGCGGCATCAGCTCGACCAGATTGCACGGCCGGTGCCGCACATCGAGCTGCCAGCGCAGGATATCGTCCCACCCGTCCTTCACCGCCCCGGTGCTTCCGGGCAGCGCGAACAGATAGGTGCCACCCGCCACCCCACCAAGCGCGCGCGACTGCATGGTGGAGGTGCCGATCTTGGCGAAGCTGAGCATGCGGAACAATTCGCCAAAGCCCTCGATGCGCTTGTCCAGCACGCGCTCGAACGCCTCGGGCGTGACATCGCGCCCGGTAACCCCGGTGCCGCCGGTGCTGATCACCACATCGATCATCGGATCAGAAATCCATTGACGCAACAAGGCTTCGATCTGATCGACATCATCACGCAACAATTTCCGGACCGCCAGCCTGTGGCCAGCCTCGACGACGCGCGCGCACAGCGCATCGCCAGAAGTGTCGTTGTCGGGCCCCCGCGTGTCCGACACCGTCAGCACCGCGATATTCACCGCGACGAATGTTCTGGCTTCATCGATCCGCGACATCGTGCATCCCTTGCAACAGATGCGCCCATGATGGGCCACGCACGGCTGGTTTTCAACTCGCCCAGCC
>DAHWBL010000260.1 GCA_027323595.1 Acetobacteraceae bacterium
CTCGATTTCACCAACATCTTCATCACGCTGAAGGGCGATCATGCCGCCACGCTGGAGGCGGCGCAGAAGGCCGGCGCGGTGACCATCAATATCGGTCTGTTCCTCAACGCCATCATCAATTTCATCATCGTGGGCTTTGCCATCTTCTGGCTGGTGAAAATGCTGTCGCGGCTGCAACTGGCCAAGGACGCGCAGGCCACGGTGGCGCCGCCGCCGCCCAGCCGCGGCGATCTGCTGCTCGCCGAGATCCGTGATCTGCTGAAGGCGAAAGGGTAACGCCGGCTACTCGCCGGAGATTTCCTTGCGGCGGCGGTCCAGCTCCTCGCTGTAGCGGCGCAGCGCGTATTGCTCGGTGAGCAGGCCGATGACCTTCATGGTTTCGGGGTCGTCCACCACGGCGAGCGCGTCGCTCTCGGCGGCCTCGAAGCTGGCGATGGCTTCCTTCACCGTCATCTGCGGCAGCAGCACCGAGTTCTGGTAATGCAGCACCTCGGACAGGCGGGTCAGGCTGTCGGGGGCGGCGTGGACCTCGGGCACCAGGGCGATGCCGGCATAGCGGTCCGCCTGGTCGAGCACGATGATGCGGTTATGCGCGCCCAGCGGCACGTCGCGCCGGAAGGCGGCGATGGAGGTGTCGGTGCGCATGGTGCGCACCTCGCGGCGCATGATGCGGCCCACGGTGAGGCTCTGCACCCAGCCGACATCGACCGCCGAGCGGATCGCCTCGCCGCGCAGGTGGAAGCGCCAGGTGGCGAAGGAATAGCCGAAGGTGCGGCGCACGGTGATCGCCGAGACGACCGAGGCGACCAGCACCGCGGCGGTGATCGGCAGGCTGCCGGTGGTTTCGAGCGCCAGGAAGGCCATGGTCAGCGGCCCGCCGACCACCGCCACCGCGAGGGCGGCCATGCCGACCACCGCGCAGACCACCGCGGGCAGGCTGGTGGCGATGCCGGCGAACGCCAGCAGCGCGGCGAACAGCTTGCCGACCATGGCGCCGAGGAACAGCGAGGCGAAGAACAGGCCGCCGCGAAACCCCGAGCCGACCGAGATCGCCGAGGCCAGCGATTTCAGCAGCAGCAGCAGCAGCAGGCCCCAGATCGGGATGGTGGCGGTGAAATCCTGCACCAGGGCGGCGTGGCCGGAGGACAAAATCTCCGGGCTGACCAGCGCCATGAGCCCAACGATCAGCCCGCCGATGGCCGGGCGCAGCCAGACCGGGGCGGAGGTGCGGCGGAACAGGCTCTCGGTCAGGGTGACGCCGCGCATGACCCCGATGGCGGCCACCGAGCACAGGATCGCCAGAGCCAGGATGGGGAGGTAGTCGATCGGCGCGATCTGGTCGGGCACGCTGACGGCGAACAGCTCACCGCTGCCGCCGATCAGCCGTTCGACCAGGGTGGCGGTGATCGCGGCCCCCACCACCGGGGCGAGATTCATCAGCGAATAGGTGCCGATGACCAGCTCGAAGGCGTAGAAGCTGCCGGTGAGCGGGGCGTTGAAGGCGGCCGCGATGGCGCCGGCGGCGCCGCACCCGACCAGCAGCCGCAGGTCCGCCCGGCGCACCCGGAAGCTGCGGCCCAGCCGCGAGCCGATCGCGCTGCCGAGCTGGGTGTAGGCCGCTTCGAGCCCGACCGAGGCGCCGACGCCGTTGGACAGCATGGTCTGCCCGACCACGACCAGGCTGTCGGTGAGCGACATGCGCCCGCCGCGCAGGGCGTTCGCCTCGATCGGGTCCACCGCGCGGCCGGGCCACCAGCGCGCCGCGGCGAACAGGCTGAACCCGACCAGCAGGCCGCCGAGCGTGGGCACCAGCACGCCCAGATAGGGATTGACCAGCACGGTGCCCGACAGGCGTGTGCCCGGCGGCAACTGGAACAGCAGCCGATGCGCGGCCTCGGTGGCGAAATTCATTGCCGCGACGATGATCCCCGCGCCGATGCCGACCAGGGCGGCGAGCACCACCAGGCCGAGTTCGTCCGCCCGCACCAGGGCGCGGAGGGTCTGCGGGGCGTGCCCGACGGCGGCCCCGAACGCTCGGTGGGGACGCCTGGTGGGCCGGGAGGCGGGCGCGGCGAGATCGGCCGGGCCGGTGGAGAAGAAACGCATGGCGTGAACCGCCGACGACAGGACGCTGGACCGGAAGGATTTCTGTGCAGCGAAGATGGCGCTTTCATGGTTGATGAAGCGGCCACGTCGCAATGGTTGATCCGCGTTGAGCCGCGCGGCTCGCACAGGTCGGAGTTGCGCCGTCCCGGCGCGGGTGGCTTGACGGCGCGTTGAAGTGCCGGGCCAATGCGCCGGCGTGACCTTGAGGAGACCGACATGACCAGCGCCCCTGCCCTGCCCGCGCGGATGGAGTTCATCGACGCACCCCTCGCCGGCGGCCCGGAGGTGATGCGCGTCGGACACGGCGCGCTGCCGGTGCCCGCACCCGACGAGGTTCTCATCCGGGTGCAGGCCGCCGGGGTGAACCGGCCCGACATCGCCCAGCGCCAGGGGTTTTATCCGCCACCGCCGGGTGCCAGCCCGCTGATGGGGCTGGAGGTCGCCGGCGAGGTGGTCGGGCTTGGCGCGGCGGTGCGCGGCTGGCGCGTCGGCGAGCGGGTCTGCGCGCTCACCAATGGCGGCGGCTATGCGCAATATTGCGTGGCGCCGGCGCCGCAATGCCTGCCCTGGCCGACGGGCTATGACGCGATTCGGGCGGCGGCGCTGCCGGAGAATTATTTCACTGTCTGGGCCAATTTGTTCCAGATCGGCGGGCTGGCGGCCGGGCAGTCGGCGCTGATCCATGGCGGCAGCTCGGGCATCGGGCTCACCGCGATCCAGTTGGGCGCAGAGTTCGGCGCACGCGTGTTCGCCACCGCCGGCTCGGCGGACAAATGCGCCGCCTGCGTGAGCTTTGGCGCCAGTGCGGCGATCGACTACCGCACCCAGGATTTCGTCGCCGAGATCGAGCGTCTGACCGACAGGCAGGGTGTGGACGTGGTGCTGGACATGGTCGCCGGCGATTATGTGAGCCGCGATGTGCGCTGCATGAAGATGGGCGGGCGCATCGTGATCATCGGGCTGATGGGCGGGCGGGTGTCGCGCGATTTCGATTTCAATCCGGTGATGCGCAAGCGGATCTGGATCACCGGATCGACGATGCGGCCGCGCGCCACCGACGATAAGGGGCGGATCGCCGCGGAGCTGCGCGAGCGGGTCTGGCCGGTGCTCGATGCCGGGCGGCGCGGGCCGGTGATCCACAAGGTGTTCGATTTCGCCGAGGCGGCGGCGGCGCATGCGTTGATGGAGAGCAGCGCGCATATCGGCAAGATCATGCTGAAGGTCGCGGATTGATCCTGCACGCAACCGAGTTGGGAGCCGGTCCGCCGGTCGCGTTCCTGCACGGGCTGTTCGGCGCGGGGCGCAATTTCGGCGCGGTGGCGCGGGCGTTGGGCGCGCATCACCGCGTGCTGATGCTCGACCTGCGCAACCATGGCGACAGTCCGCACGCGGCGGGGATGGCGTATGGCGCGCTGGCCGCCGACGTGGTCGAGACGCTGGGCGCGCTGGGTGCGTTGCCGGCGGCGGTGATCGGCCATTCGATGGGCGGCAAGGTGGCGATGCGCGCGGCGCTGGATCATCCACAGGCGGTGGCGCGGCTGCTGGTGGCCGACATCGCGCCGGTGGCCTATGGCGGCACCTTCGCGCGCTATGCCGCCGCGATGCGGGCGGTGGA
>DAHWBL010000270.1 GCA_027323595.1 Acetobacteraceae bacterium
CCATGGGTGGTGGTGAACCAGATCGCGACATAGGCCGCCGTGCCAAAGATCGCGCCATGGCCAAGCGGGGTTCGTCCGGCATATCCGGCAAGAATGTCGATGGACATTCCGAGCACCGCAAAAATCAACATCTGCGTCGCCAGGCTGGTCTGATAGGTCGGCACCAGCAACGGCAGCGCAACCAGCAAAGCCACCAGAGCAGCCCACAACAATATGCGACCGCTTTTCACGCTGGCTTACCGAACAAGCCAAGTGGACGAAACGCCAAAATCGCAGCAACCGGGCCGAAGATCACAAAATATGCCAATTCTGGAAACATCACCTGGCCGATTGCGTTCAGCAGGCCCACCATCAGCGCGCCGATCGCTGCACCCGCCAGGCTTCCTCGACCGCCGATGATCACGACCGCGAGCGAAAACACCAGTATCTCGGCATCCGCACCTGGATAGAGCGTCAGAAATGCGCCGCCGATCACGCCGCCCAGCCCGGCCAACGCGGCACCCAGCATGAAAGTTATGAGGAATATCAGGCGGATATTGATCCCCATCGCATCGATCGTCTCCGCGTCATCAACCCCTGCGCGGATCAACGCTCCCAATCGCGTTCGATTCAACAGCAACCACAGGCCCACAAAGACGACGACCCCTAGGGCAAGTACGAACAGTCGGTACCGCGGATAAAACACCCCGGCAAAACGAACCGCGCCAGCCAGGGACGGCGGCACCGCGACGGTGAAGGTGTCACCGCCCCACACGACCAGCAGCAGATCATCGATGACCAGCGCGACACCAAGCGTCAGCAACACCTGGCGTAGATCATGCCCCCGCACGAACCGCAGCAGCCCACGGTCCAGGCACAGCCCCAGAACCGCAGCCGCCACCATCGCGCCCAGCACACCCAGAGCAAACGAGCCGCTGAGGTTGCCAACCGCATAGCCCGCATAGCCACCCGCGAGATATAACGCGCCGTGCGCAAGATTGACGATACGCATCAGCCCGAAGATCAACGTGAAGCCCGACGCGACAACGAAGAGCAGCGCCGCGAAGGTAAGGCCGTTGAGCAGTTGAAAAAGATTGATGCCGTTCATGCGGTTTGGCTGTTGTACCAATCGTAGATCTGCTCGCCGGTCATATGCACCACATCTTTGTGCCGTCCGATATGTTCGTAGATCTGCTCAAGATATTTGATGCGGTGCGGCTGCCCGGAGATGTAGGGGTGGATGGCGATCGCCATGATCTTCGGCCGCTCGGCTCCCTCCTGATACAGCCGGTCGAACATGTCGATGCAGCGCGTGGCCCAATACGGTGACTCGTGATGCTGCACGACCATCGTCGGGATATCGTTCAGCTCGACCGTATAGGGCAATGCCACCAATGGCCCCTTGGCGGTCGACACGCGCACCGGCTCATCGTCCCACACGTAATCAGCGATATATTTCACGCCAGCCTCGGCAAGCAACTCCGGCGTCTCGAAAGTCTGCGTGAGGCCGGGGCCAAGCCATCCGATAGATCGCTTGCCGGTGAATTTCTCGATCACATCCATCGATTTGTGGATCATGCCGCGCTGATCCTCATACTTATGGATCGGCATCTGGTCATAGGCATGCGCCATGAATTCCCAGCCAGCATCACGCGCTGCGGCGGCGACCCGGGTATAGTCCTCGCACACACGGGCATTGATCGAGAGTGTGGGAATGATGCCGAGCTGCTCGTAAAGCTTGAAAAACCGCCAGACGCCAACACGCATGCCATACTCGTGCCACGACCAGTTCGGCACGTCCGGCAACAGCGGCACGCCGGTCGGAGCCGGCAGAATCTGACGCGCCATCGGCCGGCCGAGATCCCAAACCTCGAGGTTGACGACCGACCAGATGACAACGCGCGCGTCACCAGGAAGCTTCAGCGCCGGTCGATCGACGATGGCGGAAAACGGTGTGCGTTCACTCGGCAGTGTCACGAAAACTCTCCTTTCCAAGGGCGCCGCCGATGATCGCATCGCTCGACAGAACACTGCCGAAAGCGGTGCGGATGCAGGCCAGCGCGGCGGTGTGCAGGTCGGGTGTATCCATCGTGTCGACGCAGTCCTCTACAACGATGGCGGCGAAATCGCGTACGGACGCGGCGATGGTGGTGGCCAGAACACAACTGTTGGTGTTCACCCCGGTGATCAGCAGCGTGTTGATGCCATGCGTGCGCAGCAGAAAATCGAGATCGGTGGCAAGAAAGCAGTCATAGCGCTTTTTGGTGTCCACGATGAAATCGCGCGCGTCCAGCACCTCGGGCATCACCTCCACACCAGGACCACCCTTGATGTTGTGGATCATCGCGTTGCGGCGCGTATCCGACGGCTTGCGCGAAGCAAGATTGAAGAACGCATTGGCGCGAATTTCCGCGATGTCGCGAT
>DAHWBL010000272.1 GCA_027323595.1 Acetobacteraceae bacterium
ACAAAAAAACAATCATGGTGAACTACGCCTGACGGCCTTGGCTCGGGACCGGAGCGGGCTGCTGACGCGCCGCACCGGCGGTCTCTCGCATGCCTGAGGTGATGGCGTGGACCGCCAACAGCTCAACGGCACGCGCGTCGAGGCGCCGGCGGCCCTATCCGAATCAGGCTCGTCTGGTCCAACTTGTCTGCGCGTCCACCCGGGCCACCGGAACGCAGCCATGGATATTTCCTGTGGAGCACCCATGTCGATCTCTGGCGGAGCACAACAATGAGGGCGCAAGCCGCGGTTCACAAACTCCAGCGCGACGCGCGGGTGACGATGGCCTGCCTGGACAATCTCGACTTCATGCGGCCCATGCAGGCCGGTTCGATGCAACTGATCGTCACATCCCCGCCCTATAACATAGGAAAGTCTTATGAACGGCGTCGGCCGCTCGAAGCCTATGTTCAGCAGCAGGCACAGGTGATCTCCGAATGCGTCAGATTATTGAGCCCCCGCGGTTCGCTGTGTTGGCAGGTTGGAAACCACGTTCAAGACGGCGAGATTTTCCCGCTCGACATGGTCCTTTACCCGGTCTTCCGGGAGCATGGCCTGCACCTGCGCAACCGGATCGTCTGGCATTTCGAGCATGGACTGCATTGCACGAAGCGCCTTTCCGGTCGGTATGAGACCATTTTGTGGTTTACAAAAACCGACAGCTACACCTTCAATCTCGACCCTATTCGGGTGCCTTCCAAATACCCTGGCAAGAAGTATTTCAAGGGGCCGAAGGCAGGACAGCTCTCATGCAACCCGTTGGGGAAAAATCCAGGCGATGTATGGATTTTTCCAAATGTGAAAAATAATCACGTCGAGAAGACGAGCCACCCCTGCCAATTTCCGGTCGAGTTGGTCGAGCGGCTCGTCCTGTCGCTGACGGATGCCGGCGATGATGTCTTTGATCCCTACATGGGCGTCGGATCGGCTGTCGTCGCCGCCCTCAGGCACGATCGTATCGGTCACGGCTGCGACGTCGTGCAGGAATATGTGGATATCGCCTGGGACCGCGTCCACGATCTGCGGGCCGGAACACTGAAGACCAGACCGATGGACAAACCCGTCTATGACCCGGGGCTGCCCTATGGTGGACATCGGTGAAAATTGTTCAATACTATTCTCATTTGAATGGCTTCGAATTTCTCCATTACCACAAGCCGCGTGTATGGCAGGAACTTGAAAGCATCGTCGCCGGAGTTGACGCGGAAAAATGTCGCACGAAGGCATCGGCGGAATCCCGCAAGGAGGGCCGCATGCTCTATTCCCCGGTCGACATGAACAAGGAATTCGCGGCGTTGTTCAAGCGCGCGGGTTGGTCGGAGAAGCGGGTGACCAACTGGCTCGCCGAGGATACGTCACTGCTGCGACAGACCATGCTGCTGACACCCGATGAGCAAAAGGCAAAGATCGAGTCGCTCGGCCTGGAGCCTCTCATGACATACAACCAGACTGATTTCGTCAAAGATCGGGTCGCTGTGGAAATTCAATTCGGAAAATATGCCTTTGTTGCGCACGATCTGTTCGTCAAGCACATGTCATTTTTTATTAGCAATGATATTGACCTGGGAATCGAAGTCGTCCCGATGAAGTCGATGGAACGACAGATGTCGTCTGGTGTGCCTTATTACGAGCGGGACCTCTTCAACCTGATGCGGCAGGGCCGGGGTATCCCCGCTGTTCCGATCATTCTGGTCGGGGTGGCTGCGTAACACACCCCCCACACACCCCCATTTCTTCTTGCGGCAATCCCCCCACCCGACGAAACTGCGCCGCCATGTCGCACCCAACGCCCGCCCGCACCGAGCCAACCGCCCAAGCCGACGACGCGCACCATCTGCGCTCGGTCCTGCTCGAACTCATCGACCTGGGCCGCGACCTCGCCAGGCTGGTCCACCAACAGGCCATGGCCACCCAAAACCAGGCCGAACCAAACCGGCCCGCCGCCGATTTCACCATCCCCTTTGAACGCATCGCGCGCTCCATCCGCCGCGCCATCCTGCTCGTCGAGAAACTCGACCAGCCCACCCCCACCGGCTACGACATCGCCCTTGCCGCGCAAAGCCGCGCCGCCGCCCGCCATCGCGCCGTCCGCGAGGTCGACGAAGACCTGTCCATCCTGTCCGACGCCGAACTGGCCGAGCGCACCGCCCATCTCGACCATCTCGACCGCCTCGACCCCGACCCCGATCTCGACCCCGATCTCGCCCCGGACCTCAACATCGACCACGCGCGCCCCGCCCGCCCCATCCGCGAGATCATCGCCGACATCCGCGCCGATCTCATCGCCGCGGCCACCGACAGCATCGGCCCGCAAGCCGACCCGCCAGGCACCCCGCCCCGGCCGCAGAGCCCGGCCAAAACACCCTATCCCCTGAGACTGTAGCGCCGCCCAGCCGCCCCCGGCCCGCAATGCTGACGCAGATCAATGCCGCCGCCGCCCGACGCGCGCATGGCTCCTCATCGTGGCCGACGGAATCGGCCATTTTGAGGAGTATCCGATCATGTTCAAGCAAACCCTGCTGGCTGCCGGTCTCGTCATCGCCTTCGGTGCCGCGGGCACCCTGCCAGGCGCCCGCGCCGCCGAGCCCGAGGGCATCTCTGGCAACACCCATGTCACCGTCACGTCCATGACCAGCCAGGCCGATCTGGCCAAACAACTGGAAAAGGCCGGCTACACCGACGTCCTGCTCACCCCCGCACGGCCCACCGATGTCGATCCGCGTCCCGACATGACCGACTGCACCGCCCACGGCAGCCCGGTCAATTCGCCGGTGGTTCCCTGCCATTCGGGCTGGAACGGAACCGCGGTGCACAACGGCAAGCGCGTCAACATCATGGTCGATGAAAAAGGCGCCGTGCAGGAGAAATAACCCCCGGCCGGCCGGGGCTGGCGCGCCCCGGCCGGATCGTCCCGAACGATTTCCGTTCCGCCCTGTCCTGCTCTATGCATTCCTGACGGCCATCAGGAGGGCAAGGATATCAAAACGGATATCATCAGCCAGGCACGCGCGCCCGGCCTGGGCGGCGATCTGCTCGCCGGATGCGCGCTCGCCGCGATCGCCATTCCCGGGCAGATGGCCACCGCCCGGCTCGCCGGCTTTCATCCCGAGATCGGCTTCACCGCCTTCGTCGCCGGCACCCTCGCCTTCGCCGCGCTGGGGGCCAACCGGCGCCTGTCCGGCGGTGCCGATTCCACCATCGCGCCGATCTTCGCTGGCGCCATCACGCTGATCGCGGCTCCCGCATCGGCGCATTACATCGCCCTCGCGGTGGCGCTCGCGCTGATGGTGGGGGGCATCGTTGCCGCCGCCGGGCTGCTGCGGATGGGCTGGATCGCCGACATCCTTTCCCAGCCGGTGATCACCGGCTTTCTCGCTGGCATCGCCGCGCACATCGTCATCTCGCAACTGCCGGCCCTGTTCGGCCTGCCCGACGGGTCCGGCGGCATCGGCGCGCGCATTTCCAGTCTTTGGGCGCAGCGCGACAGCTTCGATCCGCGCGCGGCCGCGATCGGCCTGGGCGTCCTTGGCGTGACGATCATCGCCGCCTGGCGCGACGGGCGGATTCCCGGCGCGCTGTTGGCCCTGCTCGGCGCCACCGGCGCGGTCATGTTCTGGCATCTGCACGCCGCCGGGGTCGCGACACTCGGGCCGCTCGACGCGGTCATGCCGCAACTCGCCCTGCCCGAGGTCGACGCGGGCGACATCATCGGGCTGCTCGGCCTCGCGCTGATGGTCGCGCTGGTGGTGATGATCCAGACCGCCGCCACCGTCCGCGCCTTCCCCGACCACGACAGCACGCCGGCCAGCCTCAACCGTGACTATATCGGGATCGGCGCGGGCAGCATCCTGTCCGGACTGTTCGGCGGTTTTGCCGTCGATGCCAGCCCACCCAGCACCGCGGTCGTCGCCAATGCCGGCGGGCGCACACAGCGCGCGGCCCTTGCCGCCGCGGTGCTGGTGGCGCTGCTCGCCCGCTTCGGCGGCGCGCTGCTCGCCAACGTGCCCACCGCCGCGCTGGCCGGGGTGCTGCTGTTCGTGGCGCTGCGCATCCTGCATGTCCGCCAGTTCGCCGCGATCTGGCGCGCCAGCCGCGCGGAGGGCACGCTCGCCCTGCTGACCTGCCTGTGCATCATCGCCCTGCCGATCCAGACCGGGGTCGGGCTCGGCATTTTCCTGTCGCTCGCGCATGGCGTGTTCAGCATCACCCGCACCCGGCTGATCGGCTTCTCGCGCGTGGGTGAGACCACCATCTGGTGGCCGGACCCCGCAGCCGGCATCGCCACGAACGGCGCGGTGCTGGTGGTCGGGTTTCAGGCGCCGCTGTCGTTCCTCAATGCGTCGGGCTTTCGTGCCGACGCGCGCGCCGCGCTGGCCGCCAGCCAGCCGGCGCCGCATCTGTTCGTGCTGGAAGCCAGCGGCATCGTCGATATCGACTACACCGCCTCGCTCGCCATCGCCGACATCGTCGCCGCCGTGCGCGCCCAGGAGGGCATTTTCGCCATCGCCCGGCTCGAATCGGTGCGCGCCCGTGGCGCCTGCGACCGGCTCGGCCTCACCGCGTTGATCGGGCCGGCGCATTTCTTCCATAGCGTGGCCGAAGCGATCAAATCGCTGCCGCCGCCGCACCCAGCATCCTGATCGCGGTCTCGATCGCCGCGTCGTCGATATCCAGATAGGTCACCGCCCGCACCGCGAACCGCCCCATCACCGACACCGCCACACCGCGCTCGGCCGCACGGGCGGCAAAGCCGGCGGCATCGCAGCCAAGACCGCGCACGTCAAAATACACCAGGTTGGTCGCCGGACCCGCCACCGTCAGCCCCGGCACCAACGCCAGCCCCGCCGCCAGCCGCGCCGCACGGCGATGATCCTCGGCCAGCCGCGCGACATGATGATCGAGCGCGAACAGACACCCCGCCGCCGCGATCCCGGCCTGGCGCATCGCCCCGCCCAGCCGCTGCTTCCAGCGCCAGGCATCGTCGATGAACTGCGTCGATCCGGCGAGCACCGCGCCGATCGGCGCGCCCAGCCCCTTGGTGAAATCCACCCACACGCTGTCCCACCCCGCCGCCATCGCCGCGGGGTCCACCCCACTGGCCACGGTGGCGTTGAACAGCCGCGCGCCGTCCATGTGGGTCGCCATGCCTTCCGCCCGCGCCGCCGCCGCCACGGCGTCCAGCCGCGCCAGCGGCCACACCGCGCCGCCGCCGACATTGGCTGTCTGCTCGGCGCACACCAGCCGCCGCGTCGCGCTGTAGCGGCCC
This sequence comes from Acetobacteraceae bacterium, assembly GCA_027323595.1. Taxonomy (GTDB): domain Bacteria; phylum Pseudomonadota; class Alphaproteobacteria; order Acetobacterales; family Acetobacteraceae; genus CAIVDX01. The sequence continues at coordinate 5,306 of DAHWBL010000272.1, forward strand.
CGCGCATAGGCGGCATCCCCCACCGCCGCCGCGTCGAACTGCCCGTCCTCGCCCTCCAGCGGATGCACCCGCACCCCAGCCAGCGCCGCCGGCGCGCCGCCCTCGGCGGTGATGATGTGCGCATCCGCATGCGCCAGCACCTCGTCGCCGGGCCGGCAATGGGTCAGGATGGCGATCTCATTGCACATCGTGCCGGACGGCAGAAACATCGCCGCCGGCTTGCCCAGCAACGATGCCACCCGCGCGCAGAGGGCGTTCACCGACGGGTCGAGCCCGGCCTGCTCATCGCCCACGTCGGCCGCCATCATCGCCGCGCGCATCGCCTCGCTCGGGCGCGAACGTGTGTCCGAATACAGGTCCACGCGCACCGCCGGTGCCCCCGGCCCCGGCGGACGCGGCGCGCTCATCCGGCGGCCTGGGCCGGCTTGCTGAGTGCCGCGGTCGTCGGCGCGCCATGGATGTCGCGCGCGCGCTTGAGAAACGCGTTCACCATCCGCCGCACCGCCTCATGGAAAACCACCCCGATCGCGGCCTGCAGGATGCGGCTGCGGAATTCGAAATCGACGTAGAAATCCACCGTGCAGCCACCCGGCTCGGGGGTGAATATCCAGCGATTTTTCAGATAGCGAAAAGGCCCGTTCTCGTATCGGACCAGAATTTTCGATGACCGGTCCAGATTGACCCGGCTGGTGAAGCTCTCGCGAAACGGGCCGAAGCCGATGGTCAGGTCCGCCACGAGATCGGTATCGGAGCGACTGCGCACCCGCGCGCCGACGCACCAGGGCAGGAACTCCGGATATTTGCCGACATCGGCGACCAGATCGAACAATTGCTCGGCGCTGTAGGGCACCAGCTTGCGCTCGGCATGGGTCGGCATCGGCCGGGTCAGCCCGCCTGCAGGCGCGCGGTGCGGGCCGCGCGCAGCCGCTCGAAATCGGCATCGGCGTGATAGGAACTGCGGGTCAGCGGCGTGGCGCTCACCATGTCGAAGCCGCGCGCGCGCGCCAGCGTGGCATATTCGGCAAATTCCTCTGGCGGCACGAACCGCGCCACGGCACAATGCTTCACCGTCGGTTGGAGATATTGTCCCAAAGTAAGGAAATCGACGCCGGCGACGCGCAGATCATTCATCACCTGCACCACCTCCTCGCGCGCCTCGCCAAGCCCGAGCATCAGGCCGGACTTGGTGAACACGCCTGGTGCCAGCCGCTTGATGTCATCGAGCAGCCGCAGCGACTGGTAATAGCGCGCGCCGGGGCGGATCGACGGATACAGCCGTGGCACCGTCTCCAGATTATGGTTGAACACATCTGGCGGCGCCGCCGCGATGGTTTCGAGCGCACCGGGCTTGCGCAGGAAGTCCGGTGTCAGGATCTCGATGGTCGTCGCCGGAGCCGCGTCGCGCACGGCGGCCACCACGGCGGCGAAATGCGCCGCCCCGCCATCGGCCAGATCGTCGCGATCCACCGAGGTGATCACCACATGGCGCAGCCCCAGCCGCGCCACCGCATCGGCCACCCGCGCCGGCTCGCCGGCATCGAGCGCCTCAGGCTGGCCGGTGCGCACATTGCAGAAGCTGCAAGCCCGCGTGCAGGTGTCGCCCATGATCATCATGGTGGCATGCCGCTGCGACCAGCATTCGCCGATGTTCGGACAGGCCGCCTCCTCGCACACGGTCACCAGACGGTGATCGCGCAGCAGGTCGCGGGTCTCGAAAAACACCGGATGGTTCGGCGCCTTCACCCGGATCCAGTCCGGCTTGCGCTGAATCGGATTATCCGCCCGGCCAGCCTTTTCGGGATGCCGCGCGCCACGGTGATCGATGACCAGACGGGTCGCCATGCTCAAGCCCTTCTCGCGGCGGCCGACGCGGCGCCGCGGCTACATGTGGATAACGCGGCCATAGGCGTCAAGCACGGCCTCATGCATGGTCTCGCTGATGGTCGGGTGCGGGAACACCGTGTGCATCAGCTCGGCCTCGGTGGTCTCCAGCGTGCGCGCGACCACGTAGCCCTGGATCATCTCGGTCACTTCCGCGCCGATCATGTGCGCACCCAGCAGGGCGCCGGTCTTGGCGTCGAACACCACCTTGACCATGCCCTCCGGCTCGCCGAGCGCGATCGCCTTGCCGTTGCCGATGAAGGGGAAACGCCCGACCCGCACCGCATGACCTTCCGCCTTCGCCCGCGCCTCGGTCAGCCCCACCGACGCCACCTGTGGGCGGCAATAGGTGCAGCCGGGGATGTTGCCGACATCCATCGGATGCGGATGCAGCCCCGCGATCGCCTCGACACACACGACCGCCTCATGGCTGGCCTTGTGCGCGAGCCATGGCGGGCCGGCCAGATCGCCGATCGCATACACGCCCGGCTCACCGGTGCGACCGAATTCGTCGATCACCACATGGGTCCGATCAACCTTGATCTTGGTGCCCTCAAGGCCGATGCCCTCGACATTGCCGACGATGCCGATCGCCGAGATCACCCGGTCCACCGTGATCGTCTGGGTCTTGCCGCCCTGCTCGATGGTGGCGGTGACCGAATCCGCCCCCTTGGCGAGGGATTTCACGCTCGCCCCGGTGATGATCTTCATCCCCTGCTTTTCCAGCGCCTTGCGGGCAAACGCGCTGATCTCCTCGTCCTCGACCGGCAGGATGCGGTCCAGCACCTCCACCACCGTGACGTCGGCGCCCATGTTGAGAAAAAAGCTCGCGAACTCGATGCCGATCGCGCCCGATCCCATCACCAGCAAGGATTTCGGCAGCGCCGGCGGCACCATCGCCTCCTTGTAGGACCAGATCAGCCTGCCGTCCGCCTCCATCCCCGGCAACTGGCGCGCGCGGGCGCCGGTGGCCAGAACGATGTGCTTTGCCACGAGCGTGGCGACCGGCTTGCCGTCCTTTTCCACCGCGACCCGACCCGCGCCGGCGAGCTTGCCGGCACCGTCGAACACCGTGACCTTGTTCTTCTTCAGCAGATGCGCCACGCCCGAGGAGAGTTGCTTGGCCACCGCGCGCGAACGCTTCACCACCTTGGCCATGTCGAAGCGCACATTGTCGGCGGCAAACCCGAACTCATCCAGATGATGCAGCAGATGGTTGATTTCCGAACTGCGCAGCAACGCCTTGGTGGGAATGCAGCCCCAGTTGAGGCAGATGCCGCCCAGATGCTCGCGCTCGACCACCGCGGTTTTCATGCCAAGCTGCGCGCCGCGGATCGCCGCCACGTAGCCGCCGGGCCCGCCGCCCACAATCACCAGATCGAAACTTGTCTCAGCCATCCTTGTGCTCCCTCCGAGCAATATGCAAAGCCGCGCTGTTCACAGCATCAGGCTGAGCGGATCCTCGATGATCGCCTTGAAGGCGGCGAGCCATTGCGCACCCAGCGCGCCATCGACCACGCGATGATCCACGCTCAATGTGCAGGTCATCACGGTGGCCACCGCCAGCGCGCCGTCCTTCACCACCGCGCGCGGCTCGCCCGCACCCACCGCCAGGATCGCGCCCTGCGGCGGATTGATGATGGCGGCGAAATTGGCAACGCCGAACATGCCCAGATTGGAGATCGAGAAACCACCGCCCTGGAACTGCTCGGGCTTGAGCTTGCCGGATTTCGCAAGGCCCGCCAGCTCCTTCATCTCGTTGCTGATGGTGGCAAGACCCTTGTGATCAGCCTGGCGGATGATCGGCGTGATCAACCCGTCAGGGATCGACACGGCCACCGAGATATCGACGTTGTCGTAGAAGGCGATGCCCTCATCGGTGAAACTCGCGTTGACACCAGGAACCTTGCGAAGCGCTGCGGCGGACGCCTTGATGATGAGGTCGTTCACCGAAAGCTTGAAAACGCCAGGACCATCCTTTGGTGCCCGCGCGTTCAGCTCGGCGCGCAGTTTCAGCAGCGCATCGAGCTCGATGTCCATCGACAGATAGAAATGCGGCACGCTCTGCTTCGCCTCGGTGAGGCGGCGCGCGATGGTCTTGCGCATCGAACTGTGCGCCACCAGCCGGTGCGGCTCGGTGATCGCGGCGGCCTTCGGCGCGGCGGCCGGCGCGGGCGCGGGCACCGGAGCCGATGCCGCCGGTGTCGGCGTTGCCGCGGCTGCGGCCGGAACCGCCTCACCAGGCTGCACCAGGATCGCGATCGGCGCGTTCACCGCCACGCCCTCGCTGCCATCGGGCACCAGGATGCGGCCGAGGATGCCCTCGTCCACCGCCTCGACCTCCATGG
>DAHWBL010000349.1 GCA_027323595.1 Acetobacteraceae bacterium
CAACGAATAGATCTCGCCCCAGGCAAAGAACACCATGCCGGTCAGGATGACGAACGCCACCGGCTGATGCGCGAACACGATCAGCGCGAGAATGCCCACTCCCTCCAGCAGAAACGCGATGAACATCGTCTGCTCGCGACCGATCCGGTCCGACACCCAGCCGAAAAACGGGCGCGTGAGCCCGTTGCGGACACGGTCGAGCGACAACGCGAAGGTCAGCGCCGGCAGGGTGATGAAGGCCAGCGTGACCGGGGTCGTCGCTACCCCGAAATCCTCCGCGATCACCGACAGCTGCGCGGTGGCGATCAGCCCGCCCGCGCCGACCAGCACGAACATCAGATACATCACCCAGAACACCGGCTGGCGCACCACCTCGACCGGCGAGAAGCTGTGGGTGATCTCATGGATTCGCATCGCCCGCACGGCGTTGATGCCGCCCGGCGAAAGCCCGTCGACATGGGTATGCTCCTGGCCCGGCGGCGCGCGCAGCATCAGCCCCACCAGCAGCACCACCACGCCCTGGATCAACCCGAAGGTGATGAAGGTGGCCTGATAGCCAGCCGCCGCGATCATGTTGGAGATCGGCACCACCGTCACCGCCGACCCGGCGCCGAACCCCGCCGCGGTCAGCCCCGCCGCCAGCCCGCGCCGATCGGGAAACCATTTCAGCGCGTTGCTCACGGTGGCGCCATAGACAAACCCCGCGCCCAGCCCGCCCAGCGCGGCGGCGACATACAGCGCCGTGAGCGAGCCGGCCACGCCGTTCAGCACCCATGACGCGCCGATCAACACCCCGCCCGCCGACACCGTCAGCCGCGGGCCGATCCGGTCGATCACGTAACCTTCAAGCGGCAACAGCCAGGTTTCGCACAGCACGAACAGCGTGAAGGCCACCTGAATCGCCGCGCGCCCCCAGTGATGCGCGGCGTCGATCGGCAGCACGAACAGCGTCCAGCCATATTGCAGATTGGCGATCATCACCATGCAGACAATGCCGAGCAGCAACTGGCCCCAACGGGCACGCAGGACGGACGGCATCGTCGGCACTCCGGTGTCGGCGGCTGGCGGGATCATTTGGCTAGCAGGATGGACACCCGCCGCGCAACAACCCAGATCGACTCAGCCCCAGGCCGTCACTTTGGACGGCAGCGGGCCGATCGCGGAATAACCGCCGCGCAATCTGCACCCTCTCGGCGCTGGACGGTCAGGCCAAACAATAAAGAGAAGGGCAGTACGCAGCGATCGCCCTGCGGATATCGGTCTTGCCGAAATCATCGCCCTTGAACAGCAAGGCGCAGTCTTGGCTTTTCGCCACACCGTAAGCGAAACAATCGCCCAGGTTCAATTGCGCCGGATGGCCACCGCCCTTGCCGTAGCGCGCAAACGCCGCCAGCGCGGCATCGCCATCGCCTTGCGAAATCGGCGCCACGACAACCCGCGCGGCGGCAAGAAAATCCCGCACATCCGCCTGCGCCTCGGCCACGCTCGCATGATGCTTGCGGCAAATGCCCGCCACCGCCTCGAACACCGCGATCGACGAGGTGATCGCACGGTCCGCCGCGTCCAGCGCATCAGCCAGCGCGTCGGCATCGGGATCGGCCGTCTCCATGTGTAGACGGCCTTACGTTAGCGCGTAGACGCCTTTACGGCGAGAAAACCCACCCGCCGCTCAGTGCTCCTGGCCGACAAACCGCTCCAGCCAATGGATCGTATACTCCCCCGCCTGGAACTCGGGGCTCTCGATGATCCGCTGGTGCAGCGGCAGCGTGGTCTTCACCCCCTGCACGACGAATTCGTCCAGGCACCGGCGCATCCGCGCGATCGCCTCGGGCCGGGTCGGCGCGTGCACGATCAGCTTGGCGATCATGCTGTCGTAATAAGGCGGCACCAGATACCCCGCGAACAGCGCTGAATCCACCCGCACGCCCAGCCCCCCCGGCGCGTGATAGGCGGTGACACGCCCCGGCATGGGCGCGAACGTCTGCGGGTCCTCGGCGTTGATCCGACATTCGATCGCGTGACCGGAAAACATCACGTCGGCCTGCGTGTAGCCCAGCGCCTGTCCCGCCGCGATGCGGATCTGTTCGCGCACCAGATCGATCCCGCACACCATCTCGGTCACCGGATGCTCGACCTGCAAACGGGTGTTCATCTCGATGAAGGCGAACTGCCCGTCCTGATACAGAAACTCGATGGTGCCGGCGTTGCGATAGCCAAGCCGCACCAGTGCCTGGGTGACGGTGGCGCCGATCGTGTCGCGCTGTGCCGCGGTCAGCGCGGGTGACCCGGCCTCTTCCAGAAGCTTCTGATGGCGCCTTTGCAAACTGCAATCGCGCTCGCCGAAATGCACCACGTTGCCGTGCGCGTCGGCCATCACCTGCAATTCGATGTGGCGCGGGCGATCAAGATATTTCTCGATATAGACAGCATCGTTTCCAAACGCCGCGCGCGCCTCGGCACGCGCCTGGCTCCAGGCGGCGGGCAGATCGGCAGGCTTGTCCGCCACCCGCATGCCGCGCCCGCCACCGCCGGCGGCCGCCTTGATCAACACCGGATAGCCGATCTCAGCGGCGATCTTCTCCGCCTCGACCATGTCGGTGACCTCGCCGGGCGAACCAGGCACCAGCGGCACGCCAAGCCCGGCCATCGCGGTTTTCGCCGCGATCTTGTCGCCCATCATGCGGATATGCGCAGCACTCGGGCCGATGAAGGTCAGCCCATGCGCCTCCACCATCTCGGCGAAGCCCGCATTTTCCGACAGGAATCCATAGCCGGGATGGATCGCATCCGCCCCGGTGATCGCCGCGGCCGACAGGATCGCGGGCATGTTCAGATAGGAATCACGCGCCGCCGGCGGCCCCACGCACACGCTCTCATCGGCCAGGCGCACATGCATCGCCTCGGCATCGGCGGTGGAATGCACCGCGACCGTGGGAATGCCGAGCTCGCGGCAGGCGCGCTGAATCCGCAGCGCGATCTCGCCGCGATTGGCGATCAGAATCTTGTTGAACATGGCTGCTGCCTGGCTGACTTAGGGTTCGATCACCATCAGAACCTCGCCATATTCGACGGGGCTGCCAGGCTGGATGCAGATCTGCGCCACCCGCCCGGCGATCGGTGCCTTGATCTGGTTGAAGGTCTTCATCGCCTCGATCAGCAGCACCACCTGGCCGGCGGTCACGCTGCTCCCCAGGCTCACGAACGGCGCGGCGGAGGGCTCGGGCGACAGATACGCCACCCCCACCATCGGGCTGGTCACCGCGCCGGGATGGTCCTTCACCGCCGCCGGCGCCACAACCGGCGCAGCCGCTGCCACCGGTGCCGCCGGCACAGCGACCGTCGTCACCGGGGCGGCGAGCGGCGCCGCCACGGGAGCTGGCGCGCGCACCACCCGCAGCCGGCTGTCCTTTTCGGAAATCTCGATCTCGGTCAGCCCGGTCTCGACCAGAATATCGGCCAGCGCGCGGATCGCGCGCGGGTCAAACGTCACACCCGCCATGATTTTTCCTACTCTCCGAGGATCAGATCGGCCATCGCCACCAGCGCCACCGCATAGCCACGCACGCCCAGCCCGCAGATCACCCCGGTCGCCGCGCGCGACACATAGGAGTGACGGCGAAATTCCTCGCGACGATGAATGTTGCTGACATGCAGCTCGATGGTCGGCAACGCCACCGCCAGCAGCGCATCCATCAGCGCCACCGAGGTGTGGGTGTAGCCGCCGGGATTGATGATGATGCCCGCCGCCCGCCCGCGACATTCCTGCACCCACGAAATCAGCTCACCCTCGCCGTTGGTCTGGCGAAAATCGATCGCCAGCCCCACCTGCTCGGCGGTCTCCGCGCACAGCGCCTCGACATCATCGAGCGTGGCGCGGCCATACAGCTCGGGCTGGCGCACCCCCAGCAAATTGAGGTTGGGGCCGTTCAGGACGGCGATCAGCGGGCTCGACATGGCCCCGCCCCTAGCATGGTCACGGCGCCGACACCAACCCCGGCTTGCCTCGCGTCCCCGTCTTGCCTCGCATCCGCGCGCGGAGTACCCATCTGTGCATCATGGCCGACCCCATCACGCTCAGCCTCAATGGTGAGCCCCGCGCCCTGCCCGGTCCGCTCCGCCTCGCCGAGCTGATCGCCCAGCTCGGGCTCGACACCCGTAAAGTCGCGGTCGAACGCAACCGCGCCATCGTGCCGCGCTCGGCCTATGACACCACCCGCCTCGCCGACGGCGACGCGCTGGAAATCGTGCATTTCATCGGAGGAGGCTGACCATGGACGCTGTCGAGCCGCGCGTCGTCGGTGACGACGATCCCTGGACCGTCGCCGGCCGCACCTTCCGCTCGCGCCTCATCGTGGGCACCGGCAAATATGCATCGCTGGAGCAAACCGCCGCGGCGATCGAGGCGTCAGGCGCGGAAATCGTCACCGTCGCGGTGCGCCGCGTCAACCTCGCCGACCCCGGCGCGCCGATGCTCCAGGATTTCGTCGATCCCAAGCGCATCACCTACCTGCCCAACACCGCCGGCTGCCACACCGCCGACGACGCCGTGCGCACGCTGCGCCTCGCCCGCGAGGCCGGCGGCTGGAACCTCGTCAAGCTCGAAGTGCTCGGCCCGCCACCGCATCTGTATCCGGACATGGCCGCCACGCTCGCCGCCGCCGAGGCGCTGATCCGCGACGGCTTCGAGGTGATGGTCTATTGCTCCGACGACCCGATCTACGCGCGGCGCCTCGAAGACCTCGGCTGTGTGGCCATCATGCCGCTCGGCGCACCGATCGGCTCGGGCCTGGGGTTGCAGAACCCGGCGATGATCCATCTGCTGCTGCAACAGACCAGCCTGCCGCTGCTGGTCGATGCCGGCGTGGGCACCGCGTCTGACGCCGCCATCGCCATGGAACTCGGCTGCACCGCGGTGCTGCTCAACTCCGCCATCGCCCACGCCACCGACCCGATCCTGATGGCGCGGGCGATGCAACACGCGGTCCAGGCCGGGCGCCTGGCCTGGCGCGCCGGGCGCATGCCCCGCCGCCTGGGCGCGGACCCATCGAGCCCGCTCACCGGGCTGATCCGCTGATCGCCGACATCCGGTCGGCGTATATCCAATTGACATATACGTCCGACGACGCTACCCTGCCGGCATGACCGACACCACCCTGTTCCTCAGCAACCGCACCCAGGCCGTGCGCCTTCCCAGGGAGGTCGCCTTCCCGCCCGGCGTGCGCGCGGTGCGCATCCTGCGCGACGGCAACAGCCGGGTGATCGTTCCCGCCGACTCCGCATGGGATGATTTCTTCGCCGCCCCCGGCATCGATCTGGGCCCGCGCGACCAGCCCGCCGCGCAGGAGCGTGACCCGCGCTGATGCTGCGGGTAATGCTGGACACCAACATCTGCATCCCCGTCCTGCGTGACCGCCCGGCCGCGCTGCGCCCACGTTTCAACGCCGAGGCCGCCGGCCTGTGCATCTCCGCGATCGTTCTGACCGAGCTTCTGCACGGCGCGCAGAAATCCGCCCGACCGATCGACAACCGCACCGAGGTCGAGCGCTTCGCCGCCCGGCTCGACGTGCTTGCCTTCGACGACGCCGCCGCCGCCCACGCCGCCGACATCCGTGCCAAACTCGAACAGCGCGGCATGCCGATCGGCGGCTATGATCTGCTCATCGCCGGCCACGCCCGCAGCCGGGGGCTGATCGTGGTGACATCGAACCTCGGCGAGTTCCGCCGCGTCGACGGGCTGCTGACCGAGGATTGGCTGGCCGAGACCGCCTAAAACTTACCCCGTCGACAGCCGCCGAAAGCCCGGTTCCACCGCCAGCTCCAGCTCCGCCGTCTCGATCTCGCGCACCACCGCCAGCATCGGCCCGCGCCGGCACGCCGCCAGGCAGTCCGCCACCGCCGCCGCCTCGCCGGCCAGCACCGCCTCCAC